>CALNBU010000590.1 GCA_937875615.1 uncultured Archangium sp. | reverse complement strand
GGGCCAGCGCGCGCCACAGGGCCTCGTCGCTGGCGTCGGCGCGGCCCAGGCGCAGGTTCTCCCGCACGCTGCCAGAGAGCAGCACCGGCTCCTGCGGCACCCACGCCAGCAGCCCGCGGCGCTGGTGCACGCCGAGCGCCTCGCCGTTCACCAGCAGCCTGCCGGAGGTGGGCGTGGCGTGGCCCAGCAACACCGCCAGCGCGGTGGACTTCCCGGCGCCCGACGCGCCCACCAGCGCCACCAGCTGGCCCGCGGGCACCTCGAAGGAGAGGCCGCGCAGGCCCGGGCGCCCGTCGGGCCAGGTGAGGTGGAGGTCTTCGAAGCGCAGCGCGACGGGCTGGGTCCCGACCGCGAGCGCGGTGGGCAGCGGCCCCGGCGCCTCGTCGAGAATCTCCAGCAGCCGGGTGGTGGCGGCGGCGCCCTGCGAGAGCTGCGAGAGGGTGCCGGAGATGGCCTTCACCGGCTGGTACATCAGCAGCGCCGCGGCGAGGAAGCTGACCAGGCTCCCGGCGAGCGTGGGGTCGGCCTGCACCGCGCGGGTGCCGAACACCAGCGCCGCGGCCACGCCGATGACGCCGATGAACTCGGTCACCGGGGTGAAGGCCCCGCGCACGAAGAGCGAGCGCCGCATGGCCGCGAGGTAGCGCGCCTGTTCTTCATCGAAGCGCGCCAGCGCGGCGGCCTCGGCCCGGGCGGCCTGCACCACTGGCAGGGCCTGCAGCTGCTCCGAGGCCAGCAGGGTGAGCTGCCCCAGCGAGGCCTGGGAGCGGGTGGCCGCCTTCTTCGCGCTCTTCGCGAAGCGCGACACCGGCACCACCATCGCCGGCAGCACCAGGAACACCACCAGCGCCAGGCGCCAGTCGGTGACGAAGCACAACGTCACCAGCGCCAGCACGCTCAGCGCATCTTTGGTCAGCGAGGAGAGCGCGGTGCCGGCGGCGAACTCCAGCTGCGCGAGGTCCGAGGTGAAGCGCGCCAGCAGCTCTCCCGAGTGGCGCCTTTCGAACCAGGCGGGCGGGAGCGTCAGCAGCCGCCCGTAGAGGCCGGTGCGGAGGCGGGAGAGCGTGCCCTGCGCGACGCGGCCCATCACCCCGGCGTGGGCCCACGGGCCCCAGCGGGCGCCGCCGCCGGTGAGCAGGCCTTCGAGCAG
>CALNBU010000589.1 GCA_937875615.1 uncultured Archangium sp. | reverse complement strand
GTGGCGGTGCGCGTCTTCGTCCCGAAGCGGGGCGACAAGGTCGAGCTGCTGGCGCTCGCCCGCCGCAACGCCGAGCGCGCCTTCGGCGAACGGACCCGCACCCGCGAGGAGGTGGAGCAGGTGCTGGAGCGGCTCAAGGCGCGGCTGCACCTCAGCCGGTTGCCGCGGCGCATGGAGTGCTTCGACATCTCCCATTCGCAGGGCACCTCCATCGTGGCCTCGCAGGTGGCGAGCCTCGACACCGAGGCCGACACGGCCCGCTACCGGCGCTACCGGCTCAAGACGGTGACCCAGAACGACGACTTCGCCTCGATGCACGAGATCATCTCCCGCCGGCTCCGGCGCGGCGTGGCCGACGGAGATCTCCCGGACCTCATCGTCATCGACGGCGGCAAAGGACAGCTGGCGGCGGCGCAGGCGGCGATGCGCGAGCAGGGGTTGTCGCTCGACATGGTGGCGCTGGCCAAGAGCCGCGACCTGGAGGTGGCCCGGCCCGACGATGAGGTGAAGCGCAGCCCGGAGCGGGTCTTCCTGGTCGATCGGAAAGATCCCATCGTGTTGCCGCAGACCTCGCCGGAGCTCTTCGCCCTCACCCGGCTCCGCGACGAGGCCCACCGCTTCGCCATCACCTTTCAGCGGAAGTTGTCGAGGCGCCGCGGGCTGGGCTCGCAGCTCGACGCGGTGCCCGGGGTGGGGGCCGCCCGCCGGCGCGCGCTGCTGAGCCACTTCGGTTCGCTCCAGCGCCTCAAGGAGGCCCGGGTGGAGGACCTCTCGGCGGTCGATGGCATCGGTCCGGCGGTGGCCGCGAAGCTGCACGCCTTCCTGCACGCGCCCGCCGTCGAAGAGGAAGAAGAAGGCGACGAGGTGCGGGTCGCTTCGCTCGAAGACGCGGCAAAAAATTGAAGAGTTACGAAGGGTTTTTATTGCTCAGGCCGTGAACGGTGACGTACACACTCGCTTCCGTCTGAACGAAGTTTTGCCGAATACGTGAGAGAGGCCTCCGACCCATGCGGTTGTATCCCAAGCTCGTTCCCATTCTCGCCCGCGAGATTGTTCAGCGTCTGACGCAGGACAAGGACATCGAGGTCGAGCCGGTCCGTATCACCGACGCCGAGATGGATCTCTCGGCCATCATGCGTGAGTACCTCGCGAACGAAGAGCGGGTGAATCAGGCCACGCGTGAGGCGCTGGAGCGCAGGGGCTACGACAGCTCGAAGTTTACGCAGGTGAAGCGTGAGATGGCCGACGTGCGCGGCTTCCAGCTCGGCGATGAGGGCATCGAGTTCGTCATCAACCAGATGCTGGAGTTCCTGTTGGTCTCGCGGAGCGTGGAGGAGGTCTTCTCGGACGACTCCACCATGCGCCCCAAGATCATGCAGATCATGAAGCGGCACCTCGACGTCGAAGACGAGATCGATCGTGAGGCGCGCGGTCGCCTCCGCCACCTGCAGGAGGGCACCGGCGCCTTCGAGGTGGAGTATCAGAAGGTGGTCGATCAGATCCGGCGGGCGCGCGGGTTGATCTGACCGTCGCCGAAAAGTGGACGGAACACATCACGCCTGTAGCGTGATGTGCATGACGGCTCTCCACTCCGCTCACGCCTTCCCGCTCTCTGCATCGGTCGACGCCATCCGTG
Source organism: uncultured Archangium sp. (assembly GCA_937875615.1). Classification (GTDB taxonomy): domain Bacteria; phylum Myxococcota; class Myxococcia; order Myxococcales; family Myxococcaceae; genus Archangium_A. The sequence continues at coordinate 978 of CALNBU010000589.1, read as the reverse complement.
AATCGGTCGATCGTCTGGAGGCGCTGCTCCCCGCGCGGGAGGATGCGGCCGTGGTGCTGGACTTCATCGAAGATGATCTCCGCGAAGGCCTCGACGCCATCTCCGAGGTGGAGGCGCACTTCACCGACATCCTCGACACGCTGCGCGAAGACGGGCTGACGCCCATCAGGCTGCTCGACGCGGCCGAGGACTTCCGGGTCATCAACCGCATCGAGTACCTGATGGTGGTGGTGGCGCAGCTGCGTCGGCGCCTGAGCCAGGCGGCGGGCAAGATGCGCGAGCGCGCGCCGCGGCGGTAGGCGTCACCACTTGATGTTGGCTTTGTTCTCGGCCCGGGCGTTGGCCTCACCGGGTCGCGAGAAGCCCTTGAGCGAAGCGCGCACCGCGCCGAACTCCATGATCCCCAGCGCGGCCAGCGGGAGCCTGCGGGCGTCGTCGGACACCCAGACGTGGACCTCCCGTCGCGCGTTGGGGTTGGTGAGCGGCGCGGCCTGCCCGGCGAGGTGCCAGGCGTCGAATTCTCCGATGGGCAGCGAGACGTGCTCCTTCGGCTGGACCGTGCCCCACACCCGCCACACGCGGCGGATGCCATAGACGTCGAAGCAGAGCTGCTGGCCCTCCTTCACCGGGATGGAGCGCAGCAGGTGCACCGCGCCCCCCACGTCGCTCCAGTCGTTGCCGATGCGCAGCTGGGTGGCCGCGCCGGTCTTGTCGTTGACGGTGTTCACCAGGGTCAGCTGCCGCGCCGCGGGGTTGAAGGTGACGTTGGCCACCCGGTGGAGCTCGTTCTCGCGGGCGTCCTCGAAGTAGCGGGTGGGGCGCAGGGTGCTCGGCGAGAGCTCGCTGCGGGCCAGCCCGCGCACCCGGCGGATCTTGCTGAAGAAGGTGTTGGTCTCGACGGTGGTCTCGACGGCCATCGAGCCGTTGCGCACCGGGAGCGTGGTCATCTTCATCTCTCCCGCGCGCATGCCCATGGAG
>CALNBU010000588.1 GCA_937875615.1 uncultured Archangium sp. | reverse complement strand
AAGTACCGGAGGACGCCGAGACGTTCGCGAAGCGGCTCGACGGCGTCACCTTCGTCCTCACCGCCACCAACAGCTCGGCGGTGACGGACGCCGCCGACGTGCTGCTGGCGACCTCGACGCACCTCGAGGACGAGGGCAGCTTCACTCAGGAGGCGGGCATCACGCAGCGCTTCCGCCGGGCCTTCCCGCCGAAGGGCGAGTCGCAGCCCCACTGGAAGTGGGCGGTGGAGCTGGGCCGCGCGCTGGAGCTGGAGCTCAAGGCCGCCTCCTCGCGGGAGGTCTTCAAGTCGCTCTCTCCCACCGTGCCGGAGCTGGCGTCCTTCGAGTGGGACAAGCTCGCGCCCATCAACCAGAAGCGCCCCGGCATCAGCACCATGGCCGCCGGCGCCGACGGGCGTCCGCCGGGCTGGCGCGAGCAGGGCGTGCCGTCCATCCGTGGTCTCTCTTCTCCTTCGGGCACCTGATACGTCATGCGACTTCGACTCGGTCTCGTCTTCACCTCCTTTGCGACCATCATCGGGTCGCTCTTCGGCATCATGGCCGGCGCCTACGCGCTGGGCGGGCTCGTCGAAGACTGGGGGCGCAAGGAGTTCGGCATCCCCGGCTTCTCGCACATCACCAACATCCTCATCCTGATGCTGGTGGTGGTGATGGTCATCGCCACCCTGCTCACCATGGCGGAGCGCAAGTGGTCGGCCTGGTTCCAGGATCGCACCGGCCCCAACCGCGCGCGGCTGTCGATCATCCCCGGGCTGGGCAACCGCCCGCTGGGCGGCCTGCCGCACATCATCACCGACGTGCTCAAGATGCTGACCAAGGAGGCCTTCAAGCCCAAGAACGCCAACACCTTCCTCTTCAACCTGGGCCCGATTCTCGCCTTCGCGCCGGTGTTCGCGCTCTTCGCCGTGGTGCCTGCCGGGCCGACGCTGAAGATCTTCGACCACGAAGTGATGATGGTCGCGGCCAACCCTGACTTCGGGCTCCTCTACCTGCTCGCCATCGCCTCGCTGGCGGTCTACGGCACGGCCATCGCCGGCTGGGCGTCGAACAACAAGTTCGCGCTCCTGGGCGGCATCCGCGCCAGCTCGCAGATGATCAGCTACGAGGTGGCGCTGGGCCTCTCGCTGGTGGGCATGATGATGGCCTTCTCCACCGTGCGCCTCGCCGGCGACGACGGCATGGCGGTGGCGCAGACGGCGTACCTCTGGCAGGGCAACATCGGCGGCTTCGACATCGGCATCCCCGCGTGGGGCATCGTCCTCCAGCCGCTGGGCTTCCTGCTCTTCTTCGCGGCGGCCTTCGCCGAGACCAAGCGCGCGCCCTTCGACGCCCCGGAAGGCGAGTCGGAGATCGTCGGCTACTTCCTCGAGTACTCCGGCATGCAGTTCGGCATGTTCATGATCTCCGAGTTCATGGAGATCGTGGTGCTCTCGGGGACCCTGACCGCCATCTTCTTCGGTGGCTGGGCGCTGCCCTTCGGCAATGAGTGGATCCAGAACCTCGCCTTCTTCAAGGCCCACCCGGTGTTGCTGGGCGCCTTCTTCGGCACGGTGTTCTGGCTCAAGGTGATCGTCCTCATCTACGTGCAGATGGTCATCCGCTGGACGCTCCCCCGCTTCCGCTACGATCAGATCCAGCGCCTCGGCTGGAAGGTGCTGCTGCCCATCGGGCTGGTGAACCTGTTCGTCTCGGCGGCGCTGATCCTGTGGGACCCCTCGCTGCGCAGCATGGCCCTGGTGGGCTTCGTGCTGGTCGCGGTGGTGATCTTCCTCACGCTGACCCCGCCGCGTCAGGTCCGCGAGGCCGCCCAGAAGCACGACCACGACGATGGCCACGGACACGGACACGACGACGCGAACGGGCATGGCCAGGACGCGCTGAGCGCCAACACTCACTGAGGAATCAACATGTCTGCCCATCACCCCCCAGTGGAAGAGAAGCGCGAGCTGGTCGAAGCCGACGTGCGCGAGCGCACGTATGTCCCTGAGCTGCTCAAGGGGCTGGCCGTCACCACCAGGCACTTCCTCAAGAACCTCTTCGGCGAGCGCGACCCCAACCCCGACGTGCTGGAGCGCAAGGGCATCTCGGCGGTGGCCACGGTGCAGTACCCCGAAGAGCGCATGGAGTACCCGCCCGGGTACCGCGGGCTGCACCGGCTGGTTCCGCGCGAAGACGGCAAGCCGCGCTGCGTGGCCTGTTACATGTGCGCCACCATCTGCCCCGCGCAGTGCATCTACATCGAGGCCGGCGAGTACGACTCCGACGACGACCACGCCGAGTCGCGCGTCATCGAGAAGTTCCCCAAGCAGTTCGTCATCGACGAGCTGCGCTGCATCGTCTGTGGTCTGTGCGTCGACGCCTGTCCCAAGGACGCCATCCGCATGGACACCTACGTGCACACGCCCGCCGAGTACCAGCGCCAGGACTTCGTCTACGACATCCCCCGGCTGCTGAAGGGCGCGCCGGTGAGCCACCCGTCCGACCCCTGGTTCAAGCGCGGCAGCTCCGAGGCGCCTGATCATCAGCACAAGGAAGCCCACACCCGCATCGGGGAGGGCGCGCCGCACCCGGCCGCGCTCACCTCGGGGCAGCAGCTGGTCGAGATCGTCAAGTTCGAGAAGAAGTGACCAGCAGGCCGGGCCTCCGCGAGGCCTTCACCAGCTGGCGCCTGGGCTCGGTGACGCTGCTGTCGCTGTCTTCCGGGCTGCCGCTGGGCCTGGTGATCACCGCGCTGCCGGCCTGGCTGGCGGTGGCCCGGGTCGACATCAAGACCATCGGGCTGCTGACGCTGACCCAGCTGCCCTACGGCCTCAAGTTCGTGTGGTCGCCGCTGATGGATCAGCTGCGACCGCCCTTCCTCCGGGGACGCCGCGGCTGGATCCTCTTCTGTCAGGTGGCGCTCACGGTGGTGGTGGGTGCGCTGGCCTGGCTGGCCGGGAGCCTGAGCGATCAACCCGACGGGCTGGAGATCAGTCTGGTCGCGGCGCTGTCGTTCCTCATCGCCTTCGCCTCGGCCTCACAGGACATCGTCTACGACGCGTACGCGGTGGAGGTGCTGGAGAAGCACGAGCACGGCGTGGCGGTGGGGGCGCGCTCCGCCCTCTACCGCGTCGGCATGTGGCTCTCGGGCAACATCGCCATCACCCTCGGGCCCTGGTGGGGCTGGAAGTGGACCCTGTTGCTGCAGGCGGCGCTCTACGCGGCGCTGATGCCGGTGACCCTCTTCGCGCCCGAGCCGCCGCGCATCGATGGCGCGCCCCAGACCCTGAAAGAGGCGGTGTGGAAGCCCTTCGTGGGAATGCTCGGGCGGCCGCGGGCGCTGGAGATCATCGCCTTCGTGCTGCTCTACCGCCTCGCCGACTCCATCGCCGGCGCGCTGGTGAGCCCGTTCCTCCTGCAGAAGGGCTTCTCGCCCTTCGACGTGGGCGTGCTGCGCGGCGCGGTCGGCGTGGGCGGGACGCTCCTCGGCACCGTGGCCGGAGGTCTGCTCTCGCAGCGGCTGGGCGTGGGCCGGAGCCTGTGGCTGTGCGGCGTGCTGCAGATCGTCAGCAACGTCGGCTACGCGGTGGTGGCGGAGATCCCGGTGGACCTGGGGCTGGTCCACCTCCCGCTGCCCTTCGAGGCCGACGGCGTGCGCTTCACCGCGCCGCTGCAGT
>CALNBU010000587.1 GCA_937875615.1 uncultured Archangium sp. | reverse complement strand
GCTCCCGCTCAAGCTGGACGTGGGCGACGCCGACGCCGCCTTCGAGACCGTCAAGCGCCTCGACGCGGAGGTGGGCGGCTTCGACCTGGTCATCGCCAACGCCGGCGTGGGTGAAGAGACGCGCGTGAAGCGCCTCAAGTGGGACAGCGTCCGCCGGATGATCGACGTCAACATCGCTGGCGCCACGGCCACGCTGCTGGCGGTGACGCCGGGCATGGTGGAGCGCGGCCGGGGCCACCTGGTGGGCGTCAGCTCGCTGGCCGGTGAGCTGCCGCTGCCCTCCAACGCCACCTACTGCGCGACCAAGGCCTACCTCTCGATGTTCCTCGACAGCCTGCGCCTCGACGTGGGCAAGCACGGCATCGCGGTGACCTGCCTCCAGCCGGGCTTCGTGAAGAGCGAGATGACGGCGAAGAACAAGCCGGGGTCGATGCCCTTCCTGCTGGAGACCGACGACGCCGTCGACCGCATGGGCCGGGCCATCGCGCGCCGGGAGCAGACCTTCGGCTTCCCCTGGCAGATGACCTCGCTGGTGGGCGTCGCCACCTCGCTGCCCCGGCCCGCGCGGCAGGCGATTCTCAAGCGCTTGCGCTGAGCCTCCGGCGCTACAGGGCGCCGCGCGCCACGTGCTCCAGCGTCAGCTCGACGTTGAGCATCGCCGCGGCGTGCATGCCGGCGGCCGCGGCCAGCACCGCGCCCTGCATGCGCGTCGTGAGGTCGCCCGCCGCGTAGATGCCGGGCACGGAGGTCTCCCGCGTCATGGGGTCCACGCGCACGAAGCCGTCGTCGTCGAGGGCCACGCCCGCCAGCGCCACCACCTCCACCTGGCGCTGCGGCGGGTGCGCGAAGAGCGCCGCGCAGGGCACCGTCGCGCCGTCGCGCAGCTCCACCTGCTCGAGCTGCCCGTCGCGCTGGCGCAGCCGGGCGATGGGCGCCGTCACCACCCGCACCGCCGCGCTCTCCAGGGCGCGGCGCACGTCGGGCCCCAGCTCCACGGTGTCGTTGGTGAAGACGGTGACCTCCCGGGTCCAGCCGCGGAGCTGCAGCACGAAGGGCACCAGGTGCCCCTCCACGCCCGGCCGCGCGAGGTACCCCCAGGGTCGGTCCTTCAGCTCCCAGCCGTGGCAGTACGGGCACTGGATGATGGAGTGTCCCCAGGCCTCGCGCGCGCCCTCCAGCGCCAGCGGCTCGTCGAGCATCCCGGTGCACAGCACGACGCGGCGCACCTTCAACGTGCCCTCCTTCAGGGTCACCGTGAAGTCGCCGCGGCCCCCGGAGATGGCCTGCACGCTGGCCTCGCGCAGCGAGACGTTGGGGTACGCCGCCAACTGTTCCCGCGCCAGCTCCCGGAACGCCTGGGGCGGCGTCCCGTCGCGGGTGACGAAGTTGTGCATGGCGCTGGCGGCCGCGTTGCGCCGGGGCCCCGCGTCGCACAGCACGACGTCCTTTCGTGCCCGTCCGAGCGCCAGCGCTGCAGAGAGGCCCGCCGGGCCGCCACCGATGATGAGGACGTCGTGGGTCGTGGTCATGGCCGCTGTCATAACCGGCGGGCGGCGCTGCGCCGCAGCTTCGTTCAACCGGCGAGGGCTTCTGGGGCCGCTCAGGTCGAGAGCGCGGCGACGTCCCGGCGGGTGGTGAAGAGGAAGCGCACCACCAGGGCCACCGCCACGAAGACCAGCCCGGCGCAGAGGCCCCACCAGAGGCCCACCACGCCCAGGTCTCCGCGCACGCCCAGCGCCCACGCCACCGGGAGCCCGAGGGCCCAGTGGCCGACGAGGTTGACCCAGAAGGTGAAGGCGGTGTCGCCGGTGCCGCGCAGCGCGCCTGCGCCCACCGCCTGCACGCCGTCGGACACCTGGAACACCGCCACCACGAAGAAGAGCGCGATGACGGTGTCGATGACGGCGGCGTCCTTCGACATGAGGCTCGCCAGCTCCCGGGAAAAGATGACGAAGAGCAGCGAGGCCGCCACCATGAAGACCGCGGCGCTGGCGAAGGCGGTCAACCCGGTCCGGCGCGCGGCGGGGGTGTCGCGCTCGCCGATGGACCACCCTACGCGCGCGGCCGCGGCGCTGCCGATGCCGGCCGTCATGCAGAAGGTGAAGCTGGCCCAGTTGAGCGCCACCTGGTGCGCGGCCGACTGGGTCTCACCCAGGCGGCCCGCCAGCAGCCCGGCGAGGGCGAAGACGCCGGACTCGGCGAGGAAGTGCAGGCCCACCGGCGCGCCGAGGCGCAGGGCCTGTCTGAGCTGCGCGCGGTCGGGCCTCCGTCGGGTGCCGGCGGGCGCGGGCGGCAGCGCGTACACCAGCACGCCCAGCTGCAGCCAGGTGCACAGCACGGTGGCCACCGCCGCGCCGGCCACGCCGAGGCCCGCGCCGAAGACCAGCCCCAGGGAGAGCGCGAGGTTGGCGATGTTGGCCAGCACCATGGCCCAGAAGGTGGCCTGCACCTGGCCGGTGCCGGTGAGGTAGGCGCGGGCGCCGACGAAGAGCAGCAGCGCGGGGATGCCGGGGAGGCGCCACCACATATAGGTCTGCGCCGCCTCGGCCACCTCCGGCGTCACGCCGAAGGGTTTGAGCAGCGGCGGCGTCACGGCCACCACCAGCATCAGCCCGACGCTGGTGGCCAGCGCCAGCCAGACGCCCTGCCAGTAGGCGTTGCGCGCGCGGACCGCGTCGCGGGCGCCGAAGGCCTGCGCCACGAGCGGGTCGAGCGCCAGCATCACGCCCATGCCGAAGAAGCAGACGGTGAAGGTGAGCGAGTTGCCGAGGCCGGCGCCGGCCTGGGCCACCGACGTGTAGTGGCCGAGGATGGCGGTGTCGACGAGGCCCATCAACGCCTGTCCGGCCTGCGCCAGGCCCAGGGGCAGGGCCAGCTTCCACAGCGCACGCAACTCGGAGGTCTTCATGGCGCGCTGACGGCTGGCCCGTTGGGAGCTGACCGCTCCTTCAGGGCATCTGGAGGAACTGGTCGGCGCCGGCGGTGCCCTTCTCGGGCTCGAAGTCCTCGGGCTCGGTGCCGCGCTTGAACCAGAGCGTCATCGAGTTCTTCATGTTGTGCGTCAGCCGGCCGGTCTTCTTGTCGATGCGGCGCTGGGTGAGGCCCAGCGAAGGCGGGGGCGAGAACTCCGGCTGGTTGCGACCTTCGAGCGCCTTGCTCATGTACGCCAGCCAGATGGGCAGCGCGGCGCGGCCGCCCGTCTGGCTGGCGTTCTGGGCGGGAGTGCTCGGGACAAGCAATCGGGGATACCCGTTGCGGACGAGCTGAAAACGCCGGGCGTCCGGATTCCTCGACAATAGCTCTGTTACA
>CALNBU010000586.1 GCA_937875615.1 uncultured Archangium sp. | reverse complement strand
GACGCCGCCAGGCTGGGCGAGGTCGACGCGCTGTGCACCGCGCCAGTGTCCAAGGAGGCCATCACCCGCGCGGGCGTGCCCTTCACCGGCCACACCGAGCTGCTGGCCGAGGCCTTCGACGTGCCGGTGCTGATGTTGATGAAGGGCCCGCGCCTCTCGGTGGCGCTGGCCACCAACCACCTGCCGCTGCGCGAGGTGCCCGGAGCGCTCACCACGCCGGGGCTGGTGGCGCGGCTCAAGCTGCTCAGCCGCGGCCTCGCGGCGCTCACCGGACGAAAGCCCCGCATCGCGGTGTGCGGCCTCAACCCGCACGCCGGAGATGGCGGCGTGCTGGGCGATGAAGAGCAGCGCATCATCGCCCCCGCAGTGCGCGCCGCGCGCCGCGCCGGCCTCGACGTCCACGGGCCCTTCGCCGCCGACGGCCTCTTCGCCTCGGGCCGCGACTTCGGCTTCGACGTGGCGCTGGCCATGTTCCACGACCAGGGGCTGGTGGCCACCAAGGCCGTCGACTTCGCGCACACCGTCAACGTCACGCTGGGCCTGCCGGTGCCGCGCACCTCGCCGGACCACGGCGTGGCCTGGGACCTGGCGGGGAAGAACCGGGCCGACCCCACGCCGATGGTGAGCGCGCTCCTGGAGGCCGCCGCCTTCGTTCAAACTTCTTCATTGCCCGGGCGACGTCGGACTCATTAACCAGCGCCCATGCCTCTCGGACGACGCAGCACCGCAGACGACGCGCTGGTTGGCCTCTCTCTCTCCGGCAAGACCGCCATCGTCACCGGCGGCGCCTCAGGCATCGGCGTGGAGACGGTGCGCGCGCTGGCGAAGGCCGGCGCGCAGGTGGTGCTGGCGGTGCGCAACGTGGGCGCAGGTGAAGCCGTGGCGGCCAGACTGCGCGCGGAGCTCCCGGCGAGCGCCGGCGCGCTCGAGGTGCGGCCGCTGGACCTGGGCGACCTCGGCTCGGTGCGCGCCTTCGTCTCGTCCTGGGGAGACCGCCCGCTGCAGCTACTCATCAACAACGCGGGCATCATGGCCACGCCGCCCGGCCAGACGGCGCAGGGCTTCGAGCTGCAGGTCGGCACCAACCACCTCGGGCACTTCGCGCTCACCACGGGGTTGTTGCCGGCGCTGACGCGGGGCGCGCCGGCGCGGGTGGTCACCGTCTCCAGCGACCTCCACCGGCAGGGCAACGGCGCGCGGCTGGTGTCGGCCCTCGAGAAGAAGCCCACCGCGTACACCCCCTTCGGCGCCTACGGCGACTCCAAGCTGGGCAACGTGCTCTTCACCCGCGCGCTGGCGAAGCGGCTGCCCGCGGGCGTGGAGGCGTTCTCGGTGCACCCCGGCGTCATCGCCACCAACCTCACCCGCTCGATGCACCCGGCGCTGGCCTGGAGCTGGAAGGTGCTGGGGCCGCTGCTGATGAAGTCCCCGCAGCAGGGCGCGGCCACCAGCGTCTTCGGCGCGACGGCGCCGTCGCTGAGCGGACGGTCGGGTGAGTATCTGGCCAACTGCGCGCCGAAGACGCCCGCGCGCGACGCCCTCGACGACACGCTGGCGGAGCGCGTGTGGCAGCTCAGCGAGCAGGCGCTCGCGACTACTTGAGCTGGACGTTCTTCAGCTCGGCGGCCTTGTCACGCATGGCCTTGAGCAGCGCGTCCCAGCCACCTTCCTTGAGGAGCGGCTGCACCTGGTCGTCGCGGATGCCGACCAGCATGGAGTCGCCCAGCACCGCCACGTCCACCACCTTCCAGGCGCCGCCGCGCTTCACCAGCTCGTACTTCACCTTGAGCTCCTGCTTCTTGAGCGGGTGATTGATGAGGATGGTGGAGGCGATGTTGGCGCCCTCGGCGTTCACCGAGGGCTCCTCGTAGAGCACGGTGTCGAGGTTCTCGAAGTTCTTGCGGATCCTGGGGAAGGCGATCTTCCCGAAGAGCGTGAAGAAGAGCTCCTGGAACTCCTTCCGCTGCGCCTCGGAGCCGGTGGCCCAGGCGTCGGCCAGCAGCAGCCGCGCCTGCTCTTCACCGGCGAAGAGCTTGAGCGCGGCGTTGTCTTTGCCGTAGCGCACGGAGTTGACGATGGTCTTCAACGGCTTGCTGACGTCGTCCTTCGGACCAGCGAGCGCGGGCAGCGAGCACAACACGGCGAGAGCGAGAGCGTTCCTCATGAGCGTCATCGGGGCCTAGTACGAACCGGACCACGCGTCATTCATGGTGCCGCTTGATGCGATGAGTCTATGGAGCTAGAGGAGCCACCTTCCGTTTCACGCTCTCAGAAGGACACCCACGAATATGCCGATGGATTATCTCTTCACGTCTGAATCAGTCACCGAAGGCCACCCCGACAAGATCTGCGACCAGATCTCCGACGGCGTGGTCGACGCGCTCCTGCGGAAAGATCCGTATGCGCGCATCGCGGTGGAGACGTTGGTGAAGACCGGCTTCGCCATGGTTGCAGGAGAGGTCTCCACCAACGCGTGGATCGACATCCCCACCATCGTGCGCAACACCATCTGCCAGATCGGCTACACCGACAGCTCGCACGGCTTCGACGGCAACACCTGCGGCGTCATGGTGGCCATCGAAGGTCAGAGCCAGGACATCGCGCGCGGCGTCGATGAGAAGGGCGCGAAGGAGCAGGGCGCCGGCGACCAGGGCATGATGTTCGGCTACGCGGTCAACGAGACGGCGGAGCTGATGCCCGCCCCCATCTTCTACGCGCACGCGCTGACGAAGAAGCTGGCCGACGTGCGCAAGAAGAAGCACGACTGGCTCCGCCCCGACGGGAAGTCGCAGGTGACGGTGCAGTATGTCGACGGCAAGCCGGCGCGCATCGACGCGGTGGTCGTCTCCACGCAGCACTCCGAAGACGCGTCGAACAAGAAGCTCAAAGACGTGGTGATGGAGGAGGTCATCAAGAAGGCGCTCCCCGCGAAGCTGCTCGACAAGAAGACCAAGTTCTACATCAACCCCACCGGCCGCTTCGTCATCGGCGGCCCCATGGGTGACTCGGGCCTCACCGGCCGGAAGATCATCGTCGACACCTACGGCGGTGCGGGCCGTCACGGCGGCGGCGCCTTCTCGGGCAAGGACCCCTCGAAGGTCGACCGCTCGGCGGCCTACATGGGTCGCTACATCGCCAAGAACCTGGTGGCCGCCGGCCTGGCCTCGCGTTGCGAGGTGCAGGTCAGCTACGCCATCGGCGTGGCCGAGCCGGTCAGCGTGTTCGTGGAGACCTTCGGCACCGCGGTCGTCGACGAGGCGAAGCTCGCCCGCGCGGTGCGCGCCACCTTCGGCCTCAAGCCACGGGAGATCATCGAGCACCTCGACCTGCTCCGGCCCATCTACCAGCGCACCGCGGCGTACGGTCACTTCGGCCGCAGCGAGTTCCCCTGGGAGAAGACCGACAAGAAGGACGAGCTCCGCGCGGCCGCCGGCCTCAGCGGCAAGAAGGCTGCGTAGCGCTCATGGCCCGGGGGTCGAAACCGACGACGAAGGCGCCGACGTTGGCGCTGCGGGAGCGGCCCTCGCCGGGGACGCCCGCGCAGCGCATCGCGCAGGCGCTCCAGCGCAAGCCCGAGGCGGTCTCGATTCCGCGGGCGGCGGCGCTCAAGTCGATTTCCCGACCCCCGGCCCCCGCGCCCTCGAAGGTGCCGGTGCCGGTGGTGACGCGCTTCAACGCGCCGCAGACCGAAGCGGCGCCGGAGGGCACCCGCCGGCAGTACCCGCGCGCCGAGATTGGCGTGCGGGCGCGCTTGTCGCTCGCCGATGACCCCAGCCACGTCTTCGAGGCGACGCTCCCCACCGTGAACCTCTCGGTGGGCGGGCTGTTCCTCGAGTCGAGCTTCTTCCTGAAGATCGGGACGAAGCTGCTCATCACCCTGGAGCTGCCGCAGAACGGCCGCGCGGTGAAGGTGAAGGGCGAGGTGGTGCGCATCGAGACGCAGAGCGAGGGCCCCTCGGGTTTCGCGCTGCGCTTCACCGAGTACATCGACGGCAGTCAGGTGGTGCTGGCCACGCACTTCCTCTCGCCCGTGCTGCGCGAGTTCCTGGTGCAGTACGCGAAGGAGAGCCGCTTCGAGGCCAGCGAGAAATACCTGGCGCACACCGCCGATGTGCTGGCCGCATGGGAGCTCAAGAAGGCCCAGCTGGGCGGCGACGTGTGGGATCTCTTCTCGGCTCGCCCGTGACGGTGCTCCAGGCCATCGTGCTGGGGCTGGTGCAGGGCTTCACCGAGTTCCTCCCCATCTCCTCCACCGCCCACCTGCGGGTGGTGCCCGCCCTGCTGGGCTGGAGCGACCCCGGCGCGGCCTATTCCGCCGTCATCCAGCTGGGCACGGTGGGCGCGGTGCTGTTCTACTTCCGCGGCGACCTGCGCCGGCTGACGGTCGCCTTCCTCGAGGGCCTGCGCACCCGGAACCCCTTCGGCACCGAAGACTCGCGGCTGGCGTGGTTCGTGGGCCTGGGCACGGTCCCCATCGGCGCGCTGGGGCTGGCGCTCAAGCCCTTCATCAAGGGACCGCTGCGCAGCCTCTACGTGGTGGCCTTCGCGCTCATCGCGTTGGCGGTGGTGCTGTTCTTCGTGGAGCGCTTCGCCTCGCAGAAGAAGACCCTCGCCGACCTCACCCTGAAGGATGGGCTGCTCATCGGCCTGTGGCAGGCGCTGGCGCTCATCCCCGGGAGCTCGCGCAGCGGCACCACCATCACCGGAGGCTTCGCGCGGGGCCTCACCCGCGCCGACGCCGCGCGGTACTCGTTCCTGCTGTCGATTCCTTCGACCACCCTCGCCGGGCTGGTGGAGCTCAAGGACTTCTTCGGAGACCCGCACCGCGCCCCCACCCAGATGCTGGTCATCGGCACGGTGGTGAGCTTCGTGGCTGGCCTGGCGGCGATTTCGGGGATGCTGCACTTCGTGCGCACCCGCTCCATGCTGACCTTCGTGGTGTACCGGCTGGCCCTGGGGACGCTGCTGCTCGGGCTGCTCTCGGCCGGCGTGCTGACGTAATTCCGCTTTCCATTCGAGCCTGAATCCACCGCGCGGCGTCGCCGCGACAATGTGGCCATGCCCTCCGTTCAGCGAGTCGCCTCCTCCGCCGTCGCCGCCACCGCCACCCCGACGCTCCGCCAGGGTTCGAGCGGCGCCGCGGTGAAGACGCTGCAGCAGAAGCTCAGCAGCAAGGGCTTCAGCCTCGTCGCCGACGGACAGTTCGGCCCCAAGACCAGGGCCGCGGTGCTGGCCTTCCAGCGCGCCAACGGGCTGGTGGCCGACGGCATCGTGGGGCCGAAGACGTGGGCGAAGCTGAACGCCGTGTCCACGCCGCCCTCCACCGGCGGCACCACCACGCTGCGCCAGGGCTCGAAGGGGCAGGCGGTGGTGAGCATGCAGAACCGCCTGCGCGCGCACGGCTACAGCGTGGTCGCCGACGGCGTCTTCGGACCCAACACCCTGGCCGCGGTGCGCTCCTTCCAGACCGCCAAGGGGCTGGCCGCCGACGGCATCGTGGGCCCGCAGACGTGGGCCAAGCTGAACGCCGCGCCCTCGAGCAACAACACCGGCGGGGTGAAGAGCAACCCCGCCCTGGCGCAGGCCGCCCGCTCGGTGGCGCTGAGCATGGGCGGCTATTCGAGCCAGGGCCTGTGCGCCACCGGCGTCTCCCGCGCCATCCAGAAGGTGTACGGCATCAAAGTGTGGGGCAACGGCAACGACATCGACAACAACCTGCCGCGCAGCAAGTTCAAGCAGGTCAACCTCACCCTGGAGCAGGCGCTCAAGATTCCCGGGCTGGTGCTGACCTGGGAGAAGACCTCCACCACCCTGGGCCAGCGCTACGGCCACACCGCCATCACCCTGGGTGACGGGCACAGCAGCGCCAGCGACTTCATCGAGACCTGGACCACCAACAACGGCCGCTCCGGCTTCAAGGTCTTCGCGCCGGTCTGAGCCCCCTCAGAGGCGGC
>CALNBU010000585.1 GCA_937875615.1 uncultured Archangium sp. | reverse complement strand
GGGTGATGCCGAAGGCGCTCAGCGACGACGAGCCGCTGGCCGTGGCGCAGCGGCTGCTCGACGAGGCGCTCAGCCGCTACGCGGCGGGCGACGTGGACGGCGCGCGGCAGGGCGTGGTCGACGCGTACCTCAACGGCCTCGAGCCGGTGGAGCCCACGCTGCGCGCCCGCGACGCGCGGCTGGTGGCGCAGCTCGAGCAGTCCTTCACCCGCGCGCGCCTCGCCGCGCAGAAGTCGCAGAACTTCGAGGCCGCGGTGCTGGAGGTGAAGGTGCTGCTGCAGAAGGCGCAGGAGGACACCAGCGCCTCCGACTTCTGGGCCGTGCTGGTGGCCACCATCTTGATTCTGCTGCGCGAGGGCTTCGAGGCCATCGTGGTGGTGGGCGCGCTGCTGGCGGTGCTCAAGAAGATGGAGACGCCGCAGCTCTCGCGGGTGGTGCACGCCGGGTGGATTTCAGCCCTCTTCGCCGGCGCGGCGGCCTTCATCTTCGGGCGTGCGCTCTTCGCCGGCGCCAACCGCGAGTGGATGGAGACGGTGGTGTCGTTGGCCGCGGTGCTGCTGCTCCTCTACGCGGCGCTCTGGCTCAACGCGCGCGCCAACCTGAGCCGTCACATGACGGAGGTGCGGGGCCAGCTGACCTCGGCCATCTCCCGCGGCAGCACGGTGAGCCTGTTCTTCATCTCCTTCTCTTCGGTGGGCCGGGAGAGCCTGGAGACGGCGCTGTTCCTCCAGGGGCTGGCCGCTGACTCCATCGAGGGCGTGGCCTGGGGCGCCGCGGTCGGCCTCGCGCTGCTGGTGGGGCTCATCGTGTTGGTGCGCACCGTGGGCTTCAAGCTGCCGATGAAGACGCTCTTCACCGCCTCCACCGTGGCGCTGGTGGTGACCGCGGTGATGCTGCTGGGCAAGGGCGTGCACGGCCTGCAGGAGCTGGGGGTGTTGCCCATTCACCCGGTGCCCTTCGTACAGCTCGACGCGCTCGGGCTGTTCCCGGACCTCTGGAGCCTGACGGCGCAGGTGGTGCTGGCGCTGGGCGCGTTCCTCTTCGCGAAGAACGAGAAGCGGCTCACCGCCCGCTGACGGCGCTCAGCGCCACACCACCAGCCAGCTCGACAGCACCAGGTTGCCCTGGCCGCCCAGGGCCTCGGTGAGCGGCTGGCCGTCGAGGCGCGTGGTGTAGGTCAGCGTGTTGGCCTCGCCCCTCCTCACCGCGCTGGTGACGTCGAACACGTGCGGGGCCACGTCCCAGCCGGGGCACCAGCCGCCGCGGCCGAAGTACCAGGTGCCGAACTGGTTGGGCACCACCCCTTCGGAGACGCGCTCGGCGCAGGTGTCGGCCGACTGCGCCTCGGGGAAGGTGATGAGGAAGGGCGCCTCGTTCACCTGGAAGAGGTGTTGGTGGTCGCAGAACTCCGCGCAGTTGGTGCCGGTGACGCCGCCGTGGCCGGTGACCAGCACCACCAGCTCCACCCGCTGCGCGTCCGCCGGCACCGTCACCGCCTGCGGGACCCGCAGGGCGTCGTAGGTGTGGTTCCAGTCGCCGCCCTGCCACAGCGGGTGGAGGGCGACCGGCCGCGCGCCCCGCTGCTTCTGTCGGAGCCGGAGCGAGAGCGAGACGAGGTAGTCGGTGGCGCGCGGGTCCCACTGGCCCTGCGCGAAGAAGCGAAGGTGCTGCGGCCCGGGCCCCAGCGCCGCCAGCTGCGCGGAGATGTCCGTCACCCAGCGGCCCTCCGCCCAGTAGGGCGTAATCCACCGGGCCAGCTCCTGGTCGCACTGCCAGTCGGCGCCGCCGTCGGCCCCGGTGGCGGGCACGCAGCGCCACAGGTGCGAGAGGTAGTCCCACGCGCCGCAGTTGCCGGCGAGGTGCTGCGGGCAGTCGAGGGCGAGGTCGACCTCCAGGGTGTCGAAGGGCGTCAGCTCGGGGAGCGTGACGTCGAGGTCGAGCCAGTCGTGGACGCGCTGTGCCTCGGCGAGGGTGATGACGTGGGCGCCGTCGTCGTCGAGCTGCCGCTGCCGCGCCGCCTCGAAGGCGAAGGCCTGGGCGTGGTGCGCGAGAAAGCTCAGCTCGGCGCTCTGGCCGCTGCCGGTGAGCCGGCCCAGCATGCCCAGCTCGCGGATGCGCTGGAGCGGGTCGATGGCGAAGCCGTGGTTGGGGACGATGGCGCGGTACTCGGGCGGCGTCCCGGCCGGGGCGGCGAAGCGCTGCGCCAGCCAGGAGGGCTGCTGGTCGAAGCTCTCCACGAGAAAGTGCACGCGCGGGCGCCAGTGCGCGCGCTCCTCGGCCGGCAAAGTGTCGAGGCGCGCCAGCCAGGCCTCGCGGGCGGCGTCGAAGTCGGACGGCGCGGTGGCGCCACGCCAGCCGAAGAACCAGTGCACGTCGCGCGGGCTGCGCGCCAGCGTGGCGGCGAGGGCTGCGGGAGCGAAGAAGGCCCCATTGGTGCCGTCGTGGGCGAAGAAGAGGTAGCTGTCGACGCCCGTCCAGTCGGCCTCGAGGTCGAAGGTTCCGTCGATGGTGGCGACGGTGAAGGGCGCGGCGAGCGCCTTGATGCCGGTGCCCCACGGCCCCGGAGAGAAGGGGCGCCCGCCATCGGGCCGCGTGGCCGAGCACCGCTGGGCCGCGAGGCAGTCGACGTCGGCGGCCTCTACGCAGGCGGTGACGGCCTCACTCGCGGCGCACGCGGGCGCGTCGAAGAAGGCGCAGAGGGCTGCGGGCGAGGTGGCGCAGCGCTCGGTCAACGACGGCAGCACCGAGACGCGGGCGCTCCCGTCGTCGATGCGGGAGGCGGGCGCGCACGCCGCGAAGCACAGCAACGGGAGAAGGCGCTTCATGGACCGGCGTCGTAGCAGCCGGGTCCTCCGACGGGCAGGGGCCACGTCACCGGGCGGGGAGGGCGTTCAGGTGGTGGCGCGCTCGCGCCGCGCGCCCAGGACGGTGAGGTGCGCGTCGCGGTCCGACAGTGCGCCCACCTCGAGGTCGCCTGCCACCAGCATCTCCGTGGCGAAGACGTCGAGCCGGTCGACGGTGAGGTTCCCGAGCACGATGAGGCACATCAGCCGGTCGGACACCGAGGCGTCCTTGCAGCGCACGTTGCCGGTGAACACCACGGTCCCGATGTCGTGGGGCGTCGCCGCGTCGTTGAGGGCGTAGAACCAGTTGTCTTCGAAGGCGAGGGCCGCCGAGAGGTCGACGTCGCCATCGAAGACGGCGCAGTGGCACCCGTAGTCGCCGCCCGAGGCGAGCCTGGCCTTCACGTTGAACTCGCGGTCGAGCTCCTCTTCCGAAACGATGCGCGGCTTCATGAGGAGGCTCTAGCAGGGAGGAAGTCGCGCGGGCGAAGGGTGAAAAAAAACCTCCCCCCGCCATCGGCGAGGGGAGGTTGGTGACGTCAGGTTACTTCAGAGCGGAGCTCAGAAGGTGACGCGGCGGACGAACGCGTCGATCCCGCCCGCGCTGGTCTGACCAGACAACGTCCCTGCGGTCAGGCCGCCCACGTAGAGCGCGTTGGTCCCATCGAGCGCGACGCCCAGCGCGCCGTCGCCCAGCGCGGTGCCGAACTGGTACGTCCACCAGAGGGTGCCAGAGGTGTCGTAGACGCGAACGAAGGCGTCGAGCTCGCCGACCGCCGTGCCCAGCGCGCCGCCGGTCTGACCCGAGACGAAGACCTCTCCGGTGGGGCTGACCGCGATGCCCGTGGTGACATCGATGCCGTTGGAGGTACCGACGGGCGCGGAGCCGAACTGGCGGGTCCAGAGGATGGCGCCGCTGGGGCTGATCTTGACCACGTACGCGTCCGGCGTGTTGCCAGTGGCGTCGGCCGCCGTCTGGCCGGGGAGCGCGCCGTACGTGTAGCCGGTGACATACACGTTGTCGTTCTCGTCGACGGAGACTCCGGCGACCCAGTCGGTGTCGCTGCTGCCGAACTGCGTCGTCCAACCAGGCGTTCCGTCGGTGAGGTACTGGCGAATGACGACGTCGAAGTCACCGGCGTTGGTCGCGGGCGCGTAGGCCCCGCTGGTGATGGCACCGATGTAGGCCGAGCCGTTCGGGCCCACGCCGATGGCGAAGGCCGCGTCGATGGCGTTGGGGTTCGCCACGCCGCCCGTCGAGTCGAACTGACGAACCCAGGCGGTGCCGCCGGTGGTCGTGAACTTCTGCACGAAGACGCTGAGGCCAGAGCTCATCGTCTGACCAGGGAAGGGCGCAGTCGTATAGCCGGTGACGAAGGTGTTGCCCGCGCTGTCGGCCTTGACGGCGTTGACGCTCTCGTTGCCAGCGGTACCAAACTGCTGCGTCCACTGAACGAAGCCGCCCGAGTTGTACTTCCGCACGAACCCGTCCTGGTCGGTGTCCACGGTACCGAGGTGCGCCGAACCCACCACGCCGTAGGTGCTTCCGGCGACGTAGACGTTGCCCGTGGCGTCCGTGGTGATGCCGGCCGCGATGTCGGTGTAGTCGCTGCCGAACTGCGACGACCACGCGACGGCGCCGGCGGGCGTGTAGCCGCGCACCCACACGTCGGCTTCATCGATGTGCGTCAGCCCCTGCAGCGCTCCGATGACGGTGCCCGTCGCGAAGACGTTGCCCGACGGCGTCGAGGCCAGACCATCGGCCGATTCGTTGCCCTGCGCGGTGAACTGCTGGACCCAGGTGAGGGCGCCCTCGGCGCTGTAGCCGGTGAGGAACGCCGTCTGGGTGGCCGGGAGACCGCTCTGGTTCGGAAGCGCCGCCCAGGCGTAGCCGCCAATGACCACGTTGCCGGTTCCACCGACCGAGACGGTGACCGACTCGTCGTAGTCGGACGAGCCGATGGTGCGGGCCCACACGGGGGTGGCAGTACCGGCTGCGTCGAACTTCAGCGCGAAGGCATCCCACGTCGAGGTCGTCTGGCCAGCTACCGTGCCAAGCACCTGCCCGGTGATGATGACGCCGTCGGCGGTGGCCGCGACGTCAGAGGCGACCACGGCCGGGTTGGCCGCGATGTTCTGGACCCACAGCTGGGTGCCCGCAGAGTCGAACTTGCGGACCGACGAGCTGATGCCCGTGAGCGTGGTCCCAGTGTAGATGTAGTGGAACGCTGCGACGTACGCAGTGCCGTCCGCCGCCGCAGACACGTTGGCGAGGTCATGCTGGTTGGTGCCGAACTGCTGCGTCCACAGCGCCGAGCCCGCCGACGCGCCGCCGCCCGCGATCTTCCGCACGTAGCCATCGAAGGTGTTGGTGCCGGCGTTGGTGAACGTCGGGAACGCGCCAGAGGAATAGCCGGCAACGAAGACCGCGAGGTTCCCGGGGTTCTCTCCGGTGACGCTGACTCCGTTCACGTAGTCCGCGCCGCTGGTGACGATGTCGTGGTCCCACTGAGGCGTGCCGCCCGAATTGTACTTACGAACGAAGCCGTCGAGCCCCTGAGGCGCCGGCTGCGCGCCGTAGTAGGTGCCGTTGGTGACGCCCGCGACGTAGACCGCGTTCGCGTAGTCGACCGCCACAGAGTAGATGACGATTTGTCCCGCGGTGTTGGCGCCCGCCGGTGCCGCGCCGAACTGACGCGTCCAGACCTCGGCCCCGGTCGGGTCCAGCTTGGTCACGAAGGACTGCAGGTCCTCGTTCGTGTTGGCCGTCTGCCCGCTGAACGTTCCGCTGGTCATGCCGCCGATGATGATGTTGCCGAGTGCGTCGACCGCGACCGAGGTCGCCTCGTCGGCGGCAGACGTGCCGAGCTGAACCGTCATGAGCAACGTGCCCGCGGCATCGTACTTGCGCAGCCAGACGTCATAGCTCCCGAAGGAGGTTTGACCAGGCAGCACGCCCAGCACGTTGCCGACCGAGTAGATGTTCCCGGCGCTGTCTGCGGCCGTCGCCACCACCGCCAGCGGCGAATTGCCACCGAACTGCCGCGTCCAGGCCTCGGTCGGAACGCCGGGCGAACCGCCGCCAGTGCCACCGCCGACCGCGCCGCCGC
>CALNBU010000584.1 GCA_937875615.1 uncultured Archangium sp. | reverse complement strand
GGCCGCCGGAGCCGGGACGGCCGGTCGCGCCGCGCCCAGCGCCGAGGCCATCGCCGCGCTCGACGCCGGCAAGAAGGCCTTCGAGGACCTGCGCTTCGAAGACGCGGTGGCGACGCTGAAGAAGGGCATCGCCGGGGTGCAGGCCGACCCGGCCACCGCCGACTTCGAGCTCATCACCGACGGCTTCGTGAAGCTGGCCGCCGCGCAGTTCCGCATGGGCGAAGAGAAGGGCGCCAAGGACACGCTCCTCGAGCTGGCCCGCGTCTCGCCCGAGTACGCGATGCCGGCTGGCTTCCCGCCGGTGTTCGCGCGGGAGTTCGACAAGGCGAAGCGTCGCCTCGACAAGCAGCCGAAGGGCACGGTCGCCATCGACGGGCCGCCGGGCTCCACCGCCTTCCTCGACGGTCGCGACCTGGGCATGGTGCCCGTCGAAGAAGAGAACGTCTCGGGCGGCGCGCACTCGGTGCGGGTGGAGGGCACGCGCGGTGAGCGCTTCGGCCAGATGGTGACGGTCCTCGGGGGGACGGTGAAGGTGAAGGCGTCGTTCGGCGAGGCGGCGCCGCGGCAGGTGGTCGGGGGAGGGAAGGCGACGGTGGCCGACCCGGCGATCACCTCGCAGCTGGACGAAGGGGTGTTGGCGCGGCTCGGGCCGTATGCGCGCGCGGCGGGCGCCGACTACGCGCTGGTGGGCTACCTCTACAAGACCAGCGACACCGCCCTGACCGTGGGCAGCGCGCTCTACTCCGCCGAGAAGCAGGTCTTCACGCAGCTCTCGGAGCGCACCATCGACATCGACGTGCTGACCGCGAACACCGAGAGCTACAAGCTGGTGGCCGAGGTGCTGCAACGGCTGCAGAGCTTCGGCGCGGCGGCCACGCTTCCAGTCAACTTGGCGGGGAAGGCGGCGCGGGCCGGCACCTCCACGGTGGCCGCGCGCGACGACGCGCCCACCAACATCGAAGATCTCTCGGTGGCCGGGCCCCGCAAGAAGACGGTGTTGGTGCCGAAGGCGAAGCCGGTGGAGCCCGTGGCCAGGCCGGTGTCGGAGCTCCCCGAGGGAGCGGAGAACCTGGGCGAGCGACCTCCCGAGGAGGTCAAGGTGGAGGGTGGGGTCCCGGCGTGGGTGTGGGTCATCGTGGGCGTGGGCGTGGCCGCCGGCGCAGGCGTGGGCATCGGCTTCGGCGTGGCCGAGGCGAACCGGCCGGTGACGGGAACTGTCACCGCCTCGTGGTGAACGGCGTGAACATGAAACGACTGCTGGTGGTGCTGCTGCTGTCTGCCTGCGCGCCCAAGGAGGTCCAGTACTCGCTCAACATCGTCACCCAGAACTGTGACGCGGCGGCGGATCCCTTCGCCGGGGTGAAGGAGCTCTGGGTGCGCATCTCCGGTGAGGGCCTCGAGCCCATCGTGGCCACCGCGGAGGCGTCGTCGAAGACGCTGGAGATCCCCGAGATTCCGGCGGGGCTGCGACGGGTGATCGAGGTGCGGGCCTACGATGGTCCCATCAGCGGCTCCGGTCGGGTGGTGTCGGTGGGGCGCACCCGTGCCTTCGACGTGCCCGACGTGGTTCCGCAGGAGACCTCCGGCCCCGAGCGGCTCACCGTGGTGCTCCGCCGGGTGAACATGTTCTCGCCGGTGGTCTCGGCGGCGTCTCCCACCCAGTGTCAGGCGCTCCGGACCGCGCGCTACGCGCACACCGCGACGCTGATGAAGAGCGGCCGGGTGTTGATCGCCGGCGGCTACAACTTCGTGCAGGGCTCCAGCGACGAGCAGGCGCTGGCCGACGCCGAGGTCTACAACCCCGAGACCGGCGCCTTCGAGCTCGCGCAGCCCATGTCCGGGCGGCTCCAGGACGGCAGCCGGCTCCTCATCCCCTCGGCCTACCAGGCGGCGGCGCTGAACCCCACCAGCGGACAGGTGCTGTTGTGGGGCGGCGAGAGCATCAATGATCAGGGCATGGTGCAGCCGCGGGCCCGAATCCTCGCCTACGACGAGCCCTCCGATGACTACGCGCCGTTGCAGGCGAGCGTGGCGCGCTCGCGCCACCAGCTGGTGACCGATCGCAACGGGCTGATGGTGGCGGTCGGCGGCACCGGCAACGGCGGCGAGCTGGTCGACGCCATCGAGTGGTTCGACGGCGCCGGGGTGAAGAAGGTGGAGGGGGCCGAGCGGCGCCAGGGCGCGGCGGCGCTGGCCATCGCCGGCGGCAGCGACGGGACGCAGGTGCTCGGCGACGTGGCGCTCTGCCAGTTCACCGGCGGCACCTTCGCCAAGAACACCAGCACCACGCTCAACATGGGCAGCCCGCGCCGCGACGCGGCGGCCGCGCTGGTGGGCGACGGCTCGCGCTTCCTGGTGCTGGGCGGGTACACCAACGTGGCCCGCGAGCAGCTCGCCAGCACGGCCTCCGATCTCGTCAACACCAACAGCCTGGCGGTCACCACCGGCGTGACGCTCAGCGAGGCCCGCGGAGATCTCTGCGCGGCGACGCTGGCGGGCGGCGCGGTGCTCACCACCGGCGGGCGGGTGTTCAATGGAACGCTGGGCCTCGACTCCGCGGTGGCCACCACCGAGTACTTCGTTCCGCAGGGCACCGGCGGGGTGAACAAGGTGACCATCCCCGCGCTGCCGCGGGCGCGCTTCGGCCACACCTGCACCACGTTGTCGGACGGCGCGGTGCTGATCGTCGGCGGCGTCAACAAGCTGGAAGACGGCAGCCG
>CALNBU010000583.1 GCA_937875615.1 uncultured Archangium sp. | reverse complement strand
TTCCCTCCCGGTTGCGTGAAGCGCAGCTGCGTGGTGCCGGCCACCGCTTGTGCGGGCGACTGCCGCGCGGCCCCGGGCTACTTCTCTGGCGGCAGCTACCTGTGCCCGCCCGACGCGCCGGCGGAAGAGGCCCGGGTCGACACCGCCTGGGCCGACTTCAGCACCACCGCGCCGGCGGTCGACGAATGGGCGCCACCGCCGCCCACCACCACCGTCGCCGTGGCCCACGCCGAGGCGTCGGTGCCACGCATCGTCCCCGTTCAGCGCGAGCGCCTGCCTCCCGGCCTGGTGCCCGTCCCGCCGCCGGGGAGCGCGGAGCTGGTCTTCGACCTGCTGCTGCCCACGTTCCTCTTCGGCGCACAGCCCGTCGTCGTCGAGCCAGCGCACGACGCCCGGCCCGTTCCCCGCTGAGCCGCTCAGCGCGCCGCGGCGGAAGACAGCGCGCGGTGCACGGCCTCCAGCGCCTTGCGGGCCTCCAGCAACTCCGCGCGCTCGCGCGTCAGCTCCGAGACCTGCCGCGCCAGGGTGTCGCGCTCGATTTTGAGCGCGTCGGCGCTGCGCCGCAGCCCGGTCATCGAGGTCTGCGCGGTCTCCAGCTCCTCCGCCAGCCGCTCTTCTTCAGCCAGCGAGTCGGAAATCTCCTGGTCCTTCTTCGCCACCAACTCCATCAGCTCGTGCTTTTCCTTCTCGCGCACGTCGAGCGACTGTCGCGCCTCCTGCAGCGCCAACAACGACTCGTTGCGCTCACCCTCCAGCGACTCCAGCTCGCGCTCCAGCTCGTTGAGCAGCGCGACCCGCCCCTCCATCTCCTGACTCAGGCGCCGGGCCTCGTCCATGCGCATGCGCGCCTCTTCGGTGGCCCGCTCTGACTGACGGCGCGCGGCCTCGAGGTCCTGCGTCAGCGCCAGGTTCATCGCCCGGGCCTTCGTCAGCTCGCTCTGCAGCGCAGAGATGCGCTCCACCGCCAACACCCCGGCCTCGGCCACGGTGTCCGGCAGCGGCTCGGGGCGCGGGTTCTCGCGCACCGCCTTGAGCCGCTCCTTGAGGCGCTCCCGTCGCTCCCCCACGTCCACCTCGTCGAGATGCGGCACCGACTCGGTCTGCACCTCGGTGACGGCGGGCGGCGGCTCGGCGTGCGCCTGCACCGGCGGCGGCGCCGACGCCTCCACCAGCTGCGCGGCTTCCTCGGCCTCCAGCGCCCGGGCGAAGGCCTCCACCGCGGTGGACTTCTTCGCGTTCTCCTGGGCGCGGCCCTTCACCGCCGCGTGCAGCGACATCTGCTCGGTGGCCACCTGCTCGGCCAGCGCCTCGACCGCCTCCGACGTCACCGCCTCTTCGGCCTCCACGGTGGCGGTCATCAAGGCCCCCAGGCGCACCCGGGGACGGGCTCGGCTCACGTTCGCGTCAAATGCCTTCTTCATATGCATCGGTCCTCTTCGGGAGGGAGTT
This sequence comes from uncultured Archangium sp., assembly GCA_937875615.1. Lineage (GTDB taxonomy): Bacteria > Myxococcota > Myxococcia > Myxococcales > Myxococcaceae > Archangium_A. Next base: position 1,043 of record CALNBU010000583.1, on the reverse strand, counting down.
TCAAGAAAGTTCAGGCGCTCTTCGCGCGGGGGCCCCTGGCCTCGGCCGACTTCGTGAGGCGCTCCATCACTTCATCAATCAACTTCTGCACGTCACTCGCCCCCTTGCTGTCGCGGTCGAAGCGGAAGATGGGCATGCCCTCGCTGGAGGCCTGCGCGAAGCGCGTGCACTGGCGGATGATGGTGGGCATGAGGAACTCCGGGTAGTGCTCCTTGAGCGCCTCCAGCGCCTCCTTGGCCAGCTTGAAGGTGGCGTTGAAGCTGTTCACCACGATGAAGACGTGGTCGAGCACGTGGCCCAGGTCTTCCTCCAGCGAGTTGACGGTCTCGAAGAGCAGCTTGAGCCCGTGGAACGAGAGGAAGTCGGCCAGCACCGGCACCAGCAGGTCGTCCGCCGCCATCAGCGCGTTGAGGTTGAGCAGCCCGAACGAGGGCGGCGCGTCGAAGATGATGAAGTCGTAGTGCCCCTCGACCTCTTTGAGCGCGTTGCGCAGCTTGAACTCGCGGCCGGCCATGGGCATCAGCGCCAGGTCGACCGTCGACATCGAGAGGTTCGACGGGATGAAGTCGAGGTTGGGCAGCGCCGACTTCTGGATGACCTCCCCGATGGGCTGCTTTTTCACCAGCACGTTGAGCAGCGTGCGCTCGAAGTCTTCACCCTCGAAGCCGAGGCACTTGGTGGCGTGGCCCTGGCTGTCCAGGTCCACCAGCAGCACGCCGTAGCCCAGCTCCGCGAGGCGCCAGGCATAGGAGGTCGACAACGAGGTCTTCCCGGTGCCGCCCTTGAAGTTGAGGAACAGCTGCTTGCGCGGGCCCAGGGCGGGCGGCTCGAGGCACAGCTTGCCGCGGAGGTCCCACACGTCTTCCGGCGTGTAGACGTCTTTCTTGAGGGCGCCGCCCAGGGCCCTGGGCGTGATGCCCAGCAGCTCGGCGGCGACCTTCGGGGTGTAGGTGATGGCGTCCATGGAGAGTCCTCTCACGCAACGAAGTATTTGAGCCCGCGGCGCACGATGTGCCCCTGCGCCAGCAGCGCGCGGGCGTGGC
>CALNBU010000582.1 GCA_937875615.1 uncultured Archangium sp. | reverse complement strand
GACGCAGGTCAGCCCGACGCAGGTCAACACGATGCAGGCCAGCCCGACGCAGGGCAGCCCGACGCAGGTCAACCCGATGCAGGCCAGCCCGATGCAGGCCAGCCCGACGCAGGGCAACCCGACGCAGGGCAACCCGACGCAGGCCAGCCCGACGCAGGCCAGCCCGACGCAGGCCAGCCCGACGCCGGGCCGCTGCGGTTGCCGGCGCTGGGAGAAGAGGACTTCGGTCGCGGGCAGCGCGGGTGTGGCTGTGGAGCGGCCGGCGCCGAAGGGGTGTTGAGTCTGCTGGCGCTCTTCGCGCTCAGCCGACGCCGCCGGCGGTGAGCTGTCAGGGAGCGGCGGCGGCGCGGGCCGACAGCTCGGCGTGTTGGGAAGGCGACCGCACCGCCTGGTAGCGCAGCACCTTCTCGCGGATGAGCGGGCGCACCACGAAGTCCGCCGCCTGAGGGTCCCTGATGGACGGCTCCTTCTCGAACCACTGCTGCACCGCCGCCACCTGCTCCGGCGGGAAGAGGCGCGCCAGGGTGTCGTGGTTGACGCGCTCCAGGTAGCAGACACGGACGAACCAGTCGGCCTCGGTGGGCGTCATCCAGCGGGTGGTGCGCTCGAAGAAGCGGCGGAGAAACAGCGCCGAGCCGCCGCCGGGCGCGCCGGCCTCCTCGATGACCAGGCTGAGCAGGAAGGGGTAGCCCTGGGTGGCGGCGTAGAGCTCCTGCGCGCGCGCCTCGGGGACGCCGGCCTCGCGGAGCAGCGCGCGCGCGGTGGGCTCGTCGAAGGGCTGCAGCCGCAGCGGCTCGGTGAGCCACCGGCGACACTGCTGGGCCCAGCCGGAGTGGGTGACCTCCAGCTCGTCGCGGCCCAGCACCAGCATCACGCAGGTCAGCCCGCTGGCGGCCAGCGCCGGCACCAGCGAGCCGATGAGGAACTCCTCCAGCACCGGCGCCAGCGCCTCGTAGTCGTCGATGACCAGCAGCAGCTTGTCGACGCCGTCGAGGCGGCCCAGCGCGAAGTTCAGCAGCCGCCGTCGCCCCTTGAGGCCCTTCAGCGCCGCCTGGAGGTCGATGACGATGCTTTCCGCGGTGACGGCGAAGAGCTCCCGGCGCACGCGGTCGAGCAGCGAGAGACCCAGTGCCCGGCGCACCAGCCCGCGGCGGGCGCTGAAGGCCTTGAGCTTCTGCACCGCCTCGAAGGTGGCCTCGGTCATCGCGTCGGAGTCGGCGCGGCTGACGGGTGGGATGGCGCGGTTGAGCAACCGCGCCGTCTTCAGCGCCGTGGCCACCGCGGCCCGGGTGGCCTCGCTGGCGCCGGTCTGGGAGAGCTCCTCCACCACGTCGTCGGAGAGGTCGCGGTGCGCCTGGGCCACCGCGCGCAGCCGGCTGAAGTGGTCGAAGGTGGCGTCGCCCTGGCTCAGGCCGCGGGGGAAGAGCTGCTCCAGCACGCCGAAGAAGTCGGTGCGCAGCGAGGCGTTGGAGCCGTCGACGCGCAGCTGCAGCCAGCCGTGGGCCTCGGGGCGCGCCAGCTCCAGGGCCCGGGTGAGGAGGTAGCTCTTCCCGACGCCGCCGGGGCCGCTGATGGAGCAGATGGCGAGGCCCGGGCGGGCGTCGCGGAGCAGCGCCTCGAGGCGCGTCAGCTCGGAGGCCCGCCGCGGCGCCTCCTCGGTCGGGGCAGGTGAAGACATGCGCAGGTCAGGCTCCATAGCAGCGCGCCTTCAGCCCAGGCGCTCCACCAGCTCCAGCACCTGCGCGAAGTTCGACAGGGCGTGCGTCGGGGCGATGGGCTGGGCGCCCGCCTCCAGCACGTGCGCCGCGTGACGCCGGGTGATGGCCGGAGAGCTGACGATGTCGAGGCGCTCCCGGTACTCGGTGGGCACGTAGGTGCCGTACTCCGCCCAGGCGTGGTGGCAGCCGGTGGCCTGCGCGATGGCGATGTCCTTCTTGAGCGAGTCGCCCACCACCAGCACCTGCGACGGCGGCAACCCGTAGGTCTTGAGAATCCGCTCCAGGCCCAGGGTGCTGGGCTTCTCCCACTCGCGCGGCAGCGCGATGGCCTCGCACTTCGTCTCGTACGCGCCGGCCTCCTGCTTCTCCACGATGCGCGACTCCACCAGCGGGGTGCCGTCTTGGTGCCTGGGGAAGGTGAAGCCGGGCATGGTGAACATGGCCGCGAAGTGCGCATCGAGGCCCAGCAGCCGGGCCCGTTGCTGGGCCGGGTTCTTCGGCGCGTCGGTGAGCGCCACCACCAGCACCTGGCGCGCCCGCAGCTCGCTCAGCGTGTCCATCACGCCCTTGTAGGGCACCAGGTACTTGCGGCGGGCGTTGGCGAAGGCGACGCGCGCGGGCTCGATGACCAGCTTGTCGAAGCTTCCGAAGTCGGGGAAGGCCTCGAAGAGCCTGCTCTCCTGCAGGGCGAAGGGGTACTCGTTCGACTCGTAGCGGGTGTACACCTCCTTGAGCGCCTGAATCACCGAGAGGCGCGTGTGGCCGGTGGCGCGGGTGACGGCGTCGGTCAGCGCCTCCACCGCGGGCACGATGTAGTCGACCCACGAGTAGAGCGTGTTGTCCATGTCGGTCACCACCAGGCGGATTCCCATGGCGGTGCGCATAGCACCTCGCGGCCGCGCGATTCGTGCCGGCAGACGCGCCAGCTGTGGCATCGTTGGGAAGGTATGTGGCAGCTCATCATCAACGGTCCCGGTTACTTCGAGACGGCCTACGCGCTGCAAGAGGGCGTCACGCAGGTGGGGCGCGCCGATGAGAACGACGTGGTGTTGTCGGGCGACCTGGTCTCTCGCAAGCACTGCCGCATCCACACCGCCGCTGCCGGCGTGCGCTTCGAGGACCTGGGCAGCCGCAACGGCACGCGCCTCAACGACGCCGCGGTGCAGGGCACGGTGGACCTCAACGAGGGCGACGTGGTGCAGATTGGCGACAACACCCTCCGGCTCTACCTGGCGGCGGCGTCGGAGCACCTCGCCACCGAGCAGCTCGACACCGGCGGCGGCGGACGGGTGAAGCGCTTCGGACACGGCGTCGACGTGGCCGAGGCGGTGATGGCCGCGCGCGACATCCAGAGCGCCTCGGTGTTGCGGGCGCTCGACAACTTTGCCCCCTTCGACCTCGCGTCGCCGCCGGTGCCCTCGGACACCGACGTGGGCGACTCCTCTCCGGCCATCACCCCGGTGCCAGACCTCACGCCGGTGCCCGACGACGAGTCGGCCTCGCGGGTCACCGTCCAGTCGCTGGTGTTGATGTACCGGGTGGCGGAGTGCCTCGCGCGCGCGCCGGACCTCCAGGCCTTCCTCGACGAGACCTGCGACCTGGTGATGAAGCGCGTCAACGCCACCACGGGCGTGGTGTTGCTGCGGCACGCCTCGGGGGTGATGGTGCCCGCGGCGGTGCGCCACCAGCAGCGGCTCAAGCAGGGCGAGGTGCCGGTCAGCGACGGGGTGTTGGACGCCGCGCTCTCCAAGGGTCAGGCCATCGCGGTGGCCGACGTGCGCGACGACAGCCGCTTCAAGGAGCGCGAGTCGGTGCTGCTGTACGGCGTGGACCAGGTGCTGTGCATCCCCATCGGGACGAAGGCGCCGTTCCTGGGGGTGCTGTACCTCAACCGCTCTCGCTCCGACGACGAGCCACTCGACGCGCTGCTCGACGTCTGTACCGCCATCACCCAGTTGCTGGAGACGGGGGTCCAGCGCTTCCAGTCCTCGCCGCCGGGTGGCGCGAAGGGCGACCGGCTGGAGGCGTCGCTGGAGCGGCTCTACGCGCCCGAGGTGGCGCGGCGACGGGCGGCGGAGCTGCGCGACGCCGGGCAGGTGAGCCAGCTGCAGGAGCTCACCTGCACCGTGCTGCACGCCGAATTGGTGGGGCTGGCGCAGGGCGCCTCGAAGCTGCAGCCCGGCCGCCTCGCGGAGCTGGGCGCGGCGTGGCAGCGCCTGACGACGCAGCTGCTGATGAGCTTCGAGGGGGTGGTGGAGCACGTGGGCGCGGACATGGTGCGCGCGGTGTTCGGCGTGCCCTGGGCCAGGGGCGACGACGCCATCCGCGCGGTGCGGGCGGCCATGGCGCTCAAGGCCGAGTGGGAGAAGCTGGCGGCCACGCGCGTCACCCGCGAGCGCTTCGCGGTGCGGGTGGGGCTCACCACCGGGCGCGTCTTCGCCGGCGAGGTGGGCAGCGAGGCCCGCGTCGACCCGGTGTTGATGGGTGAGCCTGCGGGGCTCGCGCAGCTGCTGTGCGGCAGCGCGACGCCGGGGCAGGTGCTGATGACGGGCAAGACGCTGGCGCACGTGGGCGCGCGCTTCGACGTGACGCCCTTGGGCGAGCGCCCGCTGGCGGGTCAGAAGGTGAAGGCGGCGGTCTTCGAGGTGCTGGACGAAGACTCCGACGTCGGCACGCTGTCGGGCATCCGCAGCTGACCTACCGCTGGAGCTGCGCCCAGCGCCGCGCCACGTCGGCCTGCAGCCGGGCCATGTCGACGCCGCCCTCGCGCGCCACCTGCAGCTCCCGCTGAAAGGTGGTGCCCATGGGCGTGGGGTCGTCGCTGCCCAGCACGCAGTGGACGTGCGCGCGCTGCAGCGAGGCCAGGGGCATGGCGTGGCCCAGCCGCGCCAGCGCCGAGGGCAAAAGCAGGTGGTTGCTCGACGGGCACACCTCCAGCGTCACGCCCTCGCGGGCGAGGCGCTCCAGGGTCGCCGGGCTCTGCAGCGAGTGGATGCCATGGCCGATGCCGCGCACGCCCAGCGCCAGGGTGCGGTCCACGGAAGCGTGCCCCGCGAACTCTCCCGCGTGGATGGTGAGGTCCGGGAGCGCGGGGCGCAGGCGCTCCAGCACCCGCAGCAGCCCCTCGGGGAGCGGCTCGGTGTCGGCGCCGGTGACGATGCCCAGCACGTCGAGGCCCACCAGCGCCGCGGCGTGCTCCTTCACCATGTCGGCCAGCGCGTCGTAGTGCGCGGCGCTCTCGAAGGTGCGCGAGAGGCCGAGGCGCAGCAGCATGGGCTTGCCGGTGGCCGCCTGCACCTCGTCGCGCGCGGAGCTGACCGCGGTCAGAATCGGTCGGGCGAAGTCTTCGGCGAAGCGCACGGGCGGCACGTCGCGCCAGCTCCCGCGCTGGTTCTCGAGCAGCGTGCGCGTCATCGAGAACAGCGAGAGGCGCATTTCGAAGCCGTCGGTGTCCTGCGCGGCCTCCTCGAAGGCCAGCACGCACAGCGCGCGGATGGCGGCGATGCTGACGTAGGCGGCCCGGGCCTTCACGATGCACGCGTAGAAGACGTTGGCGTCGTCGGAGGGCGCCGCCATCACCAGCGAGGTGGCCAGCTCGGCCTCGGTGCGGAAGTCGCCCCGGGCCGCGTCGAAGAAGGTGGGGTGTCGGAGGTCGAAGGCGCGCGCGACGGTCAGCAGGGCGCGCGGGCTGTGGGAGCCCTCGAGGTGCCGGTGCAGGTCGAACCACATGGCCCTCCCCTATGACTTTCGGCGGCGGCTGGCGACCCTGTCGGCGTTTCGCCTCATGGCGCCGTGCGTCGTGCCTCGGGACAAGCGCCCCCTGCCGTGCGACCGTGCGCGCATGCGTTCGTCTCTCTGGGTGGTGGTGTTGTTGTCCTGCGCGCCGACGCCGCGTCCTCCGCACGCGCCGCCCGCGGGCGTCGAGACGTGGGCCGACGCGGTGGACTGGGCCGCGGCCGGTGACGAGACGGTGGAGGTGCTGCAGCGCTTCCTGCGCGTGGACACCATCAACCCGCCGGGCAACGAGACCGCGGGCGCGGCCTTCCTCGCGGCGGAGCTGGAGAAGGACGGCCTCGGTGCCGACATCTACGAGTTCGCGCCCGGGCGCGGCTCGCTGGTGGCGCGGCTGAAGGCCACCCGGCCGTCGGGCGAGAAGCCGCTGTGTCTGCTCTCACACCTCGACACCGTGCCCGCCGAGGCCGAGACCTGGCCCGCCGACGCGCAGCCGCTGTCCGGCGTCATCCGGGATGGGCAGGTCTGGGGCCGCGGCGCGCTCGACATGAAGGGCATGGGCGCGCTGGAGTTGATGACCTTCAGGCTGCTGGCGCGCCAGAAGGTGCCGCTGCACCGCGACGTGCTGCTGCTGGCCACCGCCGACGAAGAGGTGGGGCAGGGCGGCATGCGGCTGTTGACGGAGCAGCACTGGAGCCAGCTCGATTGCGGGCACGTGCTGAACGAGGGCGGCATGGGCGTCAAGGGGCTGCTGGCGCCGGGGCTCACCACCTACGCCATCAGCGTGGGTGAGAAGGGCGTGCTGTGGCTCCGGGTGACGGCGGAGGGCGAGGCGGGGCACGGCAGCACGCCGGCCGACATCCGCGCGCCGTCTCGGCTGG
>CALNBU010000581.1 GCA_937875615.1 uncultured Archangium sp. | reverse complement strand
CGGCGGTGCTGCGGCAGGCGGCGGTGCTGCGACGGGCGGCGGCGCCGCGACGGGCGGCGGCGCCGGTGGTGGTGCGCCCGCGATGCCCTGCACCACCCGCATCTCCTACGGCTCCAACTGGATTCGGGCCGCCAACCACCCCAACGACTTCGACGACGCGCCCGGCGCGGTGACGTGGGACGGCGTCTGCACGCCCGACGCCGCGGGCAACAGCTTCGCCACCCTGTCCAACGGCTGGAAGCCGTACTTCACCGGGCGCTCCGGCTGCATCATCGCGCTCGACCAGCGCGGGAGCTGCCCCGGCTCCACGCCCACGGGCTGCCGCACCCGCATCAGCTACGGCGCCGCGTGGCTGCGCGCCCCCAACCACCCCAACGACTTCGATGACGTGAGCGCCGCGGTGACCTGGGACGGCGTGTGCCGCGCCTCGGGCGCCAACTCCATGGCGCAGCTGAGCAACGGCTGGGGGCCCACCTTCGCCGGCGCCAACCGCTGCGACCTCTCGCTGCGCTACCAGCAGTGCGGAGGCCTCTACGCCAACCCGGTGGTGGACACCGACTGCCCGGACCCCGGCGTGATGAAGGTGGGCGACACCTACTACATGGCGTGCACCGGCGGCCGCTACCGCCTGCGGCGCTCCACCAACCTCGTCGACTGGACCACCGTGGGCTGGGTGTTGCCCGCAGGACAACCGAGCTGGGCGGCCAACTCCTTCTGGGCGCCGGAGCTGCATCAGGTGGGCGCCACCTTCCTCGCCTACTTCAGCGCCCGCCACACCAACGGCACCTTCGCCATCGGCGCCGCGGTGGCCACCTCTCCCGAGGGGCCGTACACGCCGCAGGCCGCGCCCTTGCTCCAGGTGCCCTCACCGGGCGCCATCGACGTGCACTTCTTCCGGAGCGCCGCCGGGCAGAACTACCTGCTGTGGAAAATCGACGGCAACGCGGTGGGGCAGCAGACGCCGCTGCGAATCCAGCCGCTGTCGGCCGACGGGCTCACCCTCACCGGCGCGCCCACCACCCTCTTCACCAACAACCCCGCGAGCTGGGAGGGCCACGTCATCGAGGCGCCGTGGATGATTGAAACGGGCGGCTACTTCTACCTCTTCTATTCGGGCAACGCGTACCACAACGCCAACTACGCGGTGGGCGTGGCGCGGGCCAGCTCTCCCCTCGGGCCCTTCACCCGCTCCGCCAACAACCCGATTCTCCGCAGCCGCGGCGCCTGGGCTGGCCCCGGCCATGGCTCGGTGCTGAAGGGGCCACGCGGCGACTGGGTGCACCTCTACCACGCGTGGGTGGCCGGGCAGACCAACCAGAACCCGCCCGGGCGACAGGTGCTGCTCGACCGACTCCAGTTCGAGAACGGCTGGCCGGTGATGCGCGCCGCGCCCTCGCTCAGCAGTCAGCCGTTGCCCTGACGCGCCTCAGGCCAGCGCGTGGAAGACGTGCTGGACGTCGTCGTCCTGCTCCAGGCCGTCGACCATCTTCAGCACCTCCTGCGCCTGCTCGTCGGGCAGGTCCACCGGAGTCTGGGCCACGTACTCCGAGGCCGTCGACAGCACGTTCAGCTTGCGCTCCTCCAGCGCCGACTGGAGCTTCCCGAAGTCGGTGAAGTCGCAGCGCACGATGAGCTGCTTCTCGCCCTTCTCGCCGGCGCCCTCGCCGAGCTCCTGCAGGCCGTGGTCGATGAGGTCGAGCTCCAGCTCGTCTGCGTCGATGCCGCCGGGGTCGAGACGGAAGACGCCCATCTTCTTGAACATGAAGGCCACGCTGCCGGCGTTGCCCATGTTGCCGCCGCCCTTCTTGAAGCCGCTGCGGATGTTGGCCACCGTGCGCACCACGTTGTCCGTCGCCGTCTCCACGATGACCGGCACGCCGTGCGGCCCGAAGCCCTCGTAGATGATGGTCTCGTAGTCCTTCTGGTCCTGGCCCAGCGCGCGCTTGATGGCGGCGTCGACCTTGTCCTTGGGCATGTTCACCGCGCGGGCGTTCTGCACGGCGCGCCGCAGCGAGGGGTTGGAGTCAGGGCTCGCGCCGCCCTCACCGCGATGGTGATCTCCTTGGTGACCCGCGTGAAGGCCTTGGCCATCTTGTTCCAGCGGGCGAACATCGTGTGCTTGCGCGTCTCGAAAATGCGTCCCATGGGCCCCGTTTACCCAAACTCGTTGACGTTGTGCCGCACTCATCGCTAAGCGCGCTCGCGTCGTCGCACGAAGGAAGCCGGTGAGAACCCGGCGCTGCCCCGCAACGGTAAGCAGGAATTGGCCTGCGAGTCCGACACTTCGCCGCCGATGAAGTTTCCCCCATAGCCTTGGGCCCGAGGGCGGCCCGCGGGAGTGAAGAGTGAAGACCTGGAAAATTGTGTCGGCCGTGTTGTGCGCGCTCACCCTGTTCGCGTGCCCTGCGGAGTCTGAAACCGACGCCGGTACCGGCGGCGGGAGCGCCGTGGGCGGTGGGACTGGCGGCGGCGCCGTGGGCGGTGGTGCGGGCGGCGGCGACGTGGGCGGCGGTGCCGG
>CALNBU010000580.1 GCA_937875615.1 uncultured Archangium sp. | reverse complement strand
CGGGGCGACCACCGCCTCCGCGCCCGTCCCCGCGGGGCCGCCGCGCGTCAAGGGCGCGGACGACGTCAACAGCATCATCCGGAAGCTGCCCTCCATGTCGCCGGCCGAGCGGGAACAGGCGATCCTGAAGCTCCAGGCGCAGTGGGGGCAGGCCGACTTCAACCCGGTGCTGCCTTCGAACAACGTCGACCTCGACGGCTACCTCAAGCTCACGCCACACGATCAAGCGCGCGTGGTGGCCCGCGGCTTCTTCGAGGATCTCATCGCCGGAAATCCCAGCGGCCTCCTCGAGCACGCGGGCTTCCCCTTCTACCTGGAGGGCCGCCGCGTCGATCGACCCGATGAGCTGCAGACCCAGTGGAGCCGGAGCCTGCGCAGCCGCCGCGCGGATCTGCTCAAGCTCCACGGGGTCGAGGTGCTGACGCCCTCCGAGATGGAGCGCAAATACGGCAAGCCTCCAGCGCGCATCGCGGCGTGGCCGCTCAAGACCGCCAACACCTTCGTCGCGGTGGGCAACCTCTCGGGGAAGGCCACCGTGGTGCTGCTCCGCCCGGTCGGCGCCACCTGGCAGGTCATCGCCTTCCACGACTGAGGGCGAGGCGCGCGCACCGCGCTACTGCAACGTCACCTCCATCTGGTCAGGCGCCGAGGCGTTCCCCCGGTTGTCGAACACCACCAGCCGGAAGGCCCCAGCGTCGCCGGTGAAGCCCCCGGCGCCGGGCGACACCACCAGCGTGGCGCCGCTCTGCGTGATGGTCCCCGACACCGGGAAGTCCGCCGCGTTCTCCATCGAGAGGTTCGTGAACTCGTAGGAGACCACCTCCGCTCCCGCAGCCGCGAAGCCGCGGCCCGTCAACGACAGGGGCGCTCCGCGCGGGTGAGGCGAGGTGATGGACAACACCGCCGTCGGCGCGTCACCCGAAGACACCTGCACCGAGGAAGACGAGGGGTCCGAGCGCACCCCCAGACTGCTCTCGACCTCGAGCTCGAAGCGGAACGTGCCGGTGCGCCCCACCACGAGCGGGACGGCGTAGCTGGGGGTGGTCGTCGCGACCGTCTGCCCGGGCGCAAAGCCGGCGTCGGCGCCGCCGGGGTAGTCGACGTTGGTCCAGCGGTAGTGGGTGAGCGTCCCCTGGCCGGTGCTGGAGCGACCGCCCTGCAGCGTCAGCGTGCTGCCCACCATCGCGCGCTCCGGGAGGTCCAGCACCGCGGAGGGCGCCGCGAGGGCGTCCAACAACACCACCGAGACCGCCGCCACCTCGGAGCGTGCGCTGGCGTCGTCCTCGACCACCAACTCGAAGCGGAAGGTGCCGACGGGGATCGCGCTGCCCTCCACGCTGAAGGTGGGGGCCGAGGTCACCAGCGTGGCTCCCTGAGGCAGGGTCGCCACGCCCGGCGCGTCGACGTTGGTCCAGAAGTAGCGGGCGATCGCGCGCCCCGCTCCGGCCGTGGAGTCCCGCCCGTCGAGCAGGAAAGGGCGGTTGTTCACCTCCACCGTCGGCGCCTTGAGCCGGGCCACCGGAGCCGAGGCGGTGTGTCCCGCGTCAACTTCGGTGACGCCGGCATCCGGCGCCGCCGACTCAGGCACGCACCCCACCAGGACCGCCACCACCACCACGAAAGGAAGCCGGGTCATGCCTGCATTCTCGTCGGGCGCCGGCCCGCGATGCTTACTTCCGCTTCGACGGGTCGATCTCTTCTTCCGGGCGCACCGACTCCTGCGCGCCCTTCCACGTCTCGCCAGAGCCGAGCATCCACGACGCGGGCGGCTCACCGGCCCACTTGTAGGTGGCGTAGATGTCTCCGCCGGTGACCGCGCGGGCGCTGATGGTCCACTCGATCTCCACCTTCTTCACCTCCGCCGGAAGCTTGTCGATGTCGTAGTGGCCGATGACCACCTGCGGCGGGAAGAAGCGGATGTAGCGCTCCGGCCAATCGACGCGGCTGTCCGGGCCGCCCTCGCCCGGCATCTCGCCCAGCAACTTCCCCTTCTCGTCGAAGAGCTTCCAGTTGAACTTGAAGGACGCGTTGACGCTGACGGTGCGGATGTTCTTGTCGCTGACCCGCTCTTCGCGGGGCAGCCCCCACACCACCACCGGCATGTGGATCTTCTCTTCGCCGTCCACGCGCATCGGGTCGGCCGACACGATGTCGAGGCGGATGCCCTTGTCGGTGGCCGACCACCACGGCGCGTAGTCGCCCTTCTTGAACGACTCGAAGACGGCGCGCGTGTACTCGTACACCGCCTTCTTCTCGTCGGCCTTGGGGTCTTCCCGGCCCTTGCCTGCGCGCGCGTCGAGCTCCTTCAGGTACTCCTTGAAGTCGCGGTCGCCGCCGTGCCGGTTGAGGTGGCCGGTGACCTCCTTGAAGTACCAGCGCAGGAAGTTCTGGTTCTCGTCGATGTAGGCCTTCTGGTCGGGCACGCTGTGCAGCCATGCCGCGCGCTCCAGGTAGTCGCCGCGCAGGCGCGCGAGGCTGACCTCCCGGAGCCCCTCTTCTGTCTTCGCGTCGTACTTCTTGACCGCGAAGATGATGCCGCCCACCACCGCCGCGACTGCCACGAAGACTCCGAAGTAACGCTGCATCGCCGTTCTACGCTCCTTACTTGTTCAGCTCCGCCTTGATGGCGGCCAGGGACTCGGGTGCCAGATTGCTGCCGCGCAGGTTCTCGGTCTTCACCAGCTCATTCACCTTCTGAATGCGATCGCTGTTGGCCGGGTGCGTCGACAAGTAGGTCATCAGCTTAGGCGTGTCTCCGTACTTGTCCTGCAGAATCTTGAAGAAGCCGGCGATGCCGCGCGGATCGTAGCCGGCCGCCGACGAATAGCGGGCGCCGTAGCGATCGGACTCCAGCTCCATGTCGCGGCCGTAGGCCAGCATGGTGCCCTGACCGGTGAGGCCGTGCACGAGGTCGACGATCTCGCTCTTGGCGGCGCCCGACACCATGGCGCCCACCGTCTCCATGCCCTTGGCCGCGACCAACTGGCGCGCGGAGTGGCGACCCACCACGTGGCCGATCTCGTGGCCCAGCACCCCCACCACCTGCGCCTCGTTCTCCGCCGCCAGCAGCAGGCCGGTGTACACGTAGATGCGGCCGCCGGGCGTGGCGAAGGCGTTGATGGTCTCCGGGTCGTCGATGACGAAGAACTTCCAGTCGAGCTTCCGCTCCTTGTTGGCCGAGACGATCAGCTTCTTGGCCAGGTTCTCGACGTAGAGGCGGACCTTGAGGTTGTCGGAGAACTTCACGTTCTCATCGACCAGCTCCTGGTGAACCTGCAGGCCCAGCTGGGTCTCCTGGGAGTCGGTGATCAACGTCCGGGCGACGACCTTCTCGAAGTCCTGCCGCTGGAACGTCGCGCAGCCGCTGGCCGCCAACAACACGATGAGAGAACTGAAACGCATGGATTGCCTGCTCCTTGGAGGGGTGAACGATGCCGCAGCTGACTAACAGAGAACCCCTCGCGAGGAAGCGCACGTAGCAAATCGCAGCACCTTCGCGCATGAAAAGCGCACGCCTTCTGCGCGAATCTCCGCCCAAGAATTTGGTTGGGACTTCTGCCCCGAAATGCGGCACTGGAGTGCCGTGCGTGCCCAGCTCCGCCCAGCCCTCCTGGCACTGACCCTGTTGGCCGCGCCGGCCGGCCTCGCCCAGGAGCGCAAGGTCGGGCTCTTCGTCGGCAACAACGGGGTCTCGCTCTTCCACGCGAAGAGCGACGCCACCCGCCTCCGCGAGACCCTGGTCAGGCTGGGCGGCCTGGCCGACGAAGACGCGGTGCTGTTGACCGACGCTACGCCGGAGCAGGTGGCGGACGCGCTGGCGAAGAAGCCGCCGACCTTCATCTACTTTTCCGGCAATGATCAGGATCCCGCCG
>CALNBU010000579.1 GCA_937875615.1 uncultured Archangium sp. | reverse complement strand
TCAACCGCCGCCGCAGGTGTCGCTGCGCGGCACCCAGAGCGGGCCGGTGGTGTACGGACAGATCTACAAAGCCGGCGTCACCGACGCCGCGGGGGCCGGCACCGGCATCGAGGGCGCGCTGGGCTACGGCGCGCCGGGGAGCGACCCCGCCACCTGGACCTGGCTCGGCGCGAGCTACCACGCCGACCAGGGCAGCAACGACGAGTTCCAGGCGCAGCTGCCCAACCCGGGCCTCGGCACCTGGCGCTTCGCCTTCCGCTTCCGCCTCGACACCGGCGCCTGGGCCTACTGCGACGCCGACGGGCTGGCGCAGGACGGCTTCACCGAAGCGCAGGCGGGCACGCTGACGGTGGCGCCCTACGCCATCGACGCCTGTCACTTCCAGCACCCCACCTCGCTCACGCTGGAGCCCGGCGAGGCCAGCGGTCCCACCTACGGGCGGGTGTACGCGCAGGGCCTCACCGAGGGCACCGGCGTGGTGGCGGGCATCGAAGGCCAGCTCGGCTATGGCGCCACCACCGACCCCACCGACGCCGGCTGGGTGTGGAGCGCCAGCGCCAGCTTCAACGCCGACGTCGCGGACCACGACGAGTACCAGCAGGCGCTGGTGGCGCCCGCGCCCGGCGCCTACTTCCTCGCCTGGCGTTTCCGCGTCCAGCAGGGCGCGTGGACCGTCTGCGACCTCGACGGCTCCCAGAACGGCGTGCAGGGCGGTCAGCTCCCCACGCTCACCGTCACCGCGCCGCCCGAGACCACCTGCCGCCTCGACGCGGTGTCGGCCTACGCGCTGGGCAGCGGCGCGCCGCTCACCATCACCGCCCTGGCCCGACTGCCGACGGGCGCCACGCCGCTGGTGCAGGTGGGCATCGGGCCCGAGGGCGACAACGCCTCGAGCAGCGCGCTGTGGGGCTGGAAGGACGCCCAGCTCGCGGGCGAGGCCGACGGCGGCACCAGCTTCTCCGCCACCGCCTTCCCGGCCTACACCGGCCAGCGCGCGGTCGCGGCCCGCCTGCAGCTCGACGGCGGCGCCTGGCTGTACTGCGACCTGAACGGCTCCGACGTCGATGGCTACGAGGTGGGGCAGCAGTACAACGTGCAGGTGCTCCCGCACGCGGAGCTCGACTACTGCAACCTGCAGCACCCCGGCGAGCTCCAGGTGGGCAGCGGCGCGCTGGTGTACGGCCACGGTCCCGCTGACCGCCGAGCTGGGCGTCGGCGACGAGGCGACGGACCCCGGCTTCGGCTGGACCTGGCACCCAGGCACCTTCAACACCTCGTCGGGCAACAACGACGAGTACCAGGCGGCGATGCCGTCGAACGCCCAGGCCGGACAGCGGTACACTTGGCGCTTCACGCTCGACGGCGGCGCGTGGTGCTTCGGCGACCTCGATGGCTCGCAGAACGGCTTCTCGGGCGGCGCGAACCTCGGGCTCCTCGTCCCGTAGGCGCCGAGCCGGAAGAAACGAAACGTGACCGTCGATTTGGGTTGCGCGACGAGCCTCGCATCATATGAGCGTCGCCACCCATGACTCGACGGGGGAGCGGCCGCTTCGGGCGCTGACTGCCCCAAGTTCTTCCTCCGGAGCCCCAAGGACGCATGTCACCCACCACCGCCGCTGAGCTCACTCCGCTTCTCCTCGCCGCCGCGCCAGCCACTGGAGGTGACCATGGCCTGGTCCCCATGGTGGCGCTGGGGCTCATCATGGTGGGCACCTACGCGCTCATCGCCTTCGAGGTGCTGCACAAGTCCCTGGCGGCGATGCTGGGGGCGATCGCCGCGGTCATCGCGGCCCTGGCCTTCGGCCTCTTCAGTCCGCCGCCGGGCTCCACCCGACCCTTCGACCACGTGCACGAGATCATCGGCCACGAGGTGGGCATCATCGGCGTGCTGGTGGGTACGGCCATCCTGGTCGACGTGGCCTCGCGCTCCGGGCTCTTCCATTTCATCGCGGTGAAGATCGTCAAGCGCACCAAGGGAGATCCCCAGCAGCTCTTCTTCTTCATCACCCTGCTGGCGGTGCTCTTCGTGGCGCTGCTCACCATCGCGCCCGGCACGCTGATCGTGGTGTCCCTGGCGCTGGTGGTGACCAAGTCGCTCGACCTCGACCCCAAGCCGTACATCATGACCATCGCCATCTGCGCCAACTCGGGCGCGCTGGTGACGCTGGCCTCCGGCGTCTGCACCCTGATGCTCGCCACCGCCTCGGGCCTCCCGTACATGGCCTTCTTCCGGGTCACCACGCCGATGGCCTTCATCTCGGCCGGCATCGCGTACCTGATGCTCAAGCGCTTCTACAAGGCGCAGCTGGTCTCGAAGATGACGGCGGAGGAGCAGGCCGAGGTGGTGGCCGGCTTCGACGAGTGGGCGCTGGTGAAGGACCGCCGCATCTTCTACCGCTGCGCGGTCATCCTGGGGCTGACGATCGTGGGCTTCGCGCTCGCCGGAAAGATGAACGTGGGCCTCGACATGATCGCCATCACCGGCGGCATGGCGGCGCTCTTCCTCTCGGGGAACGACCCGGAGGACGCCATCAAGATGGTGAAGTGGCCGGTGATCCTCTTCTTCGTGGGTCTCTTCATCATCATCGGCGCCGTGGAGGCCACCGGGCTGCTCAGCTCGCTGGCCCTGTGGATCGTCGGCCTGTCCGGCGGCAGCGAGCTGGCCACGCTGATGTTGATGTCCGTCTTCGCGCTGCTCACCTCCGGCGTGGTCGACAACATCCCCATCGCGGCCACCTTCATCCCCGTCATCCGCACGCTCGGAGAGCAGGGCATCTCCGTCGACCCGCTCTGGTGGTCGCTCATCCTCGCGGCCAACCTCGGCGGCAACTCCACCCCGGTGGGCAGCATCAGCTCGGTCATCGCGCTCTCCGCGCTCGAGAAAGAGCGAAAAATCAAGATCGGCTGGGGTGAATTCCTCAAGTATGGCGGAGCGATCTTGGCCATCCAGAGCACCGTCATCCTCGGCTACCTGCTGCTCTTCAGCACGCTGGACCTCTGGCCGGTGCGCTGACTCAAGGAAAAGGAAATCTCCATGGAAACCGACGACGACAACAGCCTCAACGCCAGCATGGGCAGCTTCGAAGCCGCCGTGGTGAAGTCGAAGATCGACCTCAAACCCATCCAGCTCGAACGCGTGCTGCTGGCGGTCGACCGCTCCAACCAGGACCCCTCCGCCATCGCGCTCGCGGCGGACGTGGCCAAGCGGAGCAACGCCATCGTGCACGTGCTCTTCGCCGAGGGCACCGAGCAGACCCAGGCCGCGCGCGACTACGTCATCGAGTGCGTCGGGCGCGCCAAGGAGCGCGGCGCCCAGGCGGAGCCGGTGGAGCAGCTGATCGTCGGCGAGCGCCACCAGCAGCTCCTCAAGGCCCGGGAGACGCTGGGCGCCAAGCTCATCGTCATCTCCGCCCCCTACGGCGCCGAGGTGAACGTCACTGGCGACGAGAGCCTCTCGACCACCATCGACGCGCTGCTGGCGGAGTCGAAGTCGCCGCTCCTCATCGTGCGGCACCCGCATGAAGAGCTGGTGGAGTCCTTCAAGGAGGTCATCGTGGCGGCCACGCTGCACGCGAAGGAGGCCGTGGACGCCGCTCGCTGGGCGCTCAAGCTGGTGGAGCCCAGCGGCCAGCTGACCTTGCTGGCCGTGGCCGACGTCGACACCGTGGCCGAGGCCGCGGAGCTGCTGGGTGACCAGGTCGACAAGTCTGCGCTGGGAGAAGAAGCGCTCAAGCGGGCGGAGCTGCGCGCGGTGGGCGCGCTCGCCGCGGCCATCACCAAGCGCACCGCGGAGGAAGGCATCAACAGCACCGTCGACGTGCGCGCCGGGAAGCCCGCGCTGCTCATCGCCCAGGCCGCCGACGCGAAGCACTGCGTGGTGTGCGTGGGCCGCACCGCCGACCGCACCTCGCCGACGTGGCACCACATGCTCGACGTCATCTTGAACGCGCACCACCCGGTGCTGGTGGCCTGAGCGTCAGTCCGAGCAGGCGCGACGCCTCGTGACGAGCGAAGGCGCCCGGCTCACTTCTTCTGCTTCTGCCGGTAGTCCTCGTAGGACTGCAGGTACTTCTTGTCGCCGGGCACCACCAGGTGCCCGTGCGCGTAGAACTCCCCGCCGATGTGGATGAACCCGGAGGTGATCTTCTCTCCGTTGATGTGGTTTTCAGCGGAGTCCTTCACCCAGCCGGTCAACCGCGCAGGTTGCTGCGTGGCCTTCTGAAACGCCACCTCCAACTCCGCCTTTATCGGCTCATCGCCGAGCCGGTAGAGGTTCGCGATGGCCCATGAGGTGTGCCAGATGTTGAAGTCGCTCTTCATGCCATCGATGCGCTCCAGGTAGAGCCTGCCGACCTCCCTGGCCTGCTCGGGGGTGATGTGCTGGTCGCGCAGCACCCAGATGCTGAGGCCCTGCTCCATGCCCTCTTTCTCGATCTGGTCCGCGGCCACCTGAATCGACTGCTGCATGTCGACCCCCGTCACCAGCGCCGGACCTCTGACGTAGTACTCGAACGGGAAGCAGCCGCTGAGGGGCAGCCAGAGCAGGAGCGCCGCCAACGCCCAGCGCCGCGGCGCGTGCGCTGGCACCGGCCGCACCTCGTCGAAGTCTCTCTTCACTGCCTCTGCTGCGGACCCCTGGCGCGTCCTCTTCTCCATCCCGGTGTTCTCCCTCAAACCGGGGTGTCCACCAAGTCGGGTCGAGTCCAGAGGGGCAGGCTTCGTCGCCGGAAAACAAAAAGCCCCCGGAATTCAGGATTCCGAGGGCTTCTTTCTGCGAGGAGTACGGGACTTGAACCCGTGACCTCCGGCGTGACAGGCCGGCGTTCTAACCAACTGAACTAACTCCCCAGATTCACTTTTCACTCTCTACAACAACCACCACTGTAGGCGGAACAGGGCTCGAACCTGTGACCCTCGCCTTGTAAGGGCGACGCTCTACCAACTGAGCTATCCGCCCCCGCCCACCTGAAACGCGCCGCCCCATTACGGATTCCAGCGCTCCATGTCAACGTGAGATTCATCGGCCTGTCGTTTACCTTCTCCCGGTGCCCCGCATCGACCATGCCACGCCCGAGACCTTCGACGCGCTCATCGCCAGCGGCCCCGACGAGCTGGTGGTGGTCTACTTCTGGGGGCCCGACTGCCCCAACTGCGAGATCTTCGCGCGGGAGCTCCCCGAGCTGCTCCCGGAGCTGCCAGAGGGCCGGGTGCGGCTGGTGAAGACCGACGCCTACGCGCACCCGGAGCTCGCCCGGCGCTTCGCCATTGCCGGCATCCCCGCCTTCGTGCTCTTCCGTGGCGGCAGGAAGCTGGGGATGATGCGCCAGTACTACGGACGCGCGTACTGGCTGGGCGTGGTCCACGAGCAAGCGGCATGATCATCACCTTCCTCGGCCACGGCGGCCTCTTCCTCAACGCGGCGGGCAAGGCGCTCCTCATCGACCCGCTGTTCGACGCGCGCTTCCCCTACGACCGCGGAGATCTGCTCCCGCCGCCCGACTTCGTGCTCCTCTCCGGGTTCTTCACGCACGAGCCCTCGCTGGCGCAGCTGCGGCCCAGCGGCTACAGCGTCGAGCTGTGCGAACGCGTCGTCGAT
>CALNBU010000578.1 GCA_937875615.1 uncultured Archangium sp. | reverse complement strand
CGACGCGGTCATCTGCGTCAGCGAGACGGCGAGGCGCAGCGTGCAGGCGCACTTCGAGGTCGACGCGCGCAAGCTGCGGGTGGTGCACCACGGCGCCGACCACGTCGACCAGGTGCCACCACCCGACGCCACCACCCAGCACTGGCTCGACGCCCAGGGCCTCGACGGAGACTTCCTCCTCTACGCCGGGGCGCTCGACGCGCGGAAGAACGTGCAGCTGGTGCTGCGCGCCGCCGCCGCGCTCCACGACGGAGGCCTGCGGGTGCCGCTGGTGCTGGCCGGGCAACGCTGGTTCGGCTCCGGCGCCATCGAAGCTGAAATCCAGGCGGCCCGGGCGCGGGGCGTCGACGTGCGCCCGCTGGGCTACCTGACGGACTCCGTCTTCTACGCGCTGATGAAGCGCGCCGCGGCCTTCGTCTTCCCCTCGCGCTACGAGGGCTTCGGGCTGCCGCCGCTGGAGGCCATGCGCCTGGGTGTGCCCACCGTGGTCTCCACCGAGGGCTCTCTCCCCGAGGTGTGCGCCGACGGCGCCGCGCAGGTGGGGCCCGACGACGTCGACGGGCTGAGCGCGCTGCTGGCCAGGTGGCTGAGCGACCCCGGAGCGCGCGCCCGGCAGGCCGCCCTGGGGAGCGCCCGCGCCGCCACCTTCACCTGGGCCCACACCGCGCGCCAGACGGCCGCCGTCTACGACGACGTCGCGGAGCGGCGCTACCAGCTCACGTAGAACATGCCCTTGGCCAGCAGCACGATGCCCAGCATGTGCAGCCCCACGCTGACGTGCAGGCGCTTGAACAACCGGGAATTCATGCAGCCATCGGAGGCCGTCTTCAGCGCGAAGATGAAGTGCCCCAGCACGCTGAAGGCCAGCGCCAGCTTCACCCACAGCAACACGCCCATCGGCGTGCCGCTCAGCAGCGCGCCCCGATGGAACCACGCCAACCCCAGGCCAGAGGCGAACAAGGTGCCCACCACCCACGGCATGATGCGGCGCGCCCGGTTGATGAGCGCCGCCTCGAAGGTGGCCATGGCCTCCTCGCCCAGCGGGCGGCGCAGCCCCTCCAACAGCAGCACCTCGAAGAAGACCACCCCGATGAAGGAGATGGCGCACAGCAGATGGAGGATGTGCGCCACGGCGTAGGTCGTCATGACGACCTCTCTTCAGTGTTCCCGGCCATCGACTCGCTCCTTCCACACGCGCGGCGCCAACCGCGCTCCGATGATGAGAAAGCAGGCCGACCAGCCCACCGCCGCGACCGTCAACCAGGCGATGGTGTACGCCGGCCAGCACTGCAGCAACACCGTGCGCGCCGTCACCGCCAGCCCCATCAGGCCCAGCGCGAGCCGCTCCGGGACCTCGAAGCGCACGGGCCGGCCGGTGTGCCCCAGCGAGATGCGCGTCAGCATGGCGGGAATGATGAGCCCCATGGTGCCCACGGTGAAGAGGTGCAGCGGCAGGCTCCCCACCCATGCGCCGCCCAGCGCGTCCAACACCAGCTGGCCCACCAGCGCGAAGCCCCCCAGGTACATCACCGCGACCTCCACGCGGCGCAGCGCGCGCACCGCGTGCCAGAGAAGGAAGCGCCCGGTCAGCGCCGCGGCGAGCAGCAGCTCCACCGTGGCGCGCGCCCACGGCGGCCACCACGGACTGGAGACCAACGCCAGCGCCAGCAGCTTGATGGCCACGTCGAGCGCCGGCACGCGCCGCAGCTCGAGCTGGAAGGCCGCCTGCATGAAGGGCGGCAACGTGCGCTCCAGCATCACCACGAACACCAGCCGGTACAACGCCAGCGTCAGCGCCACGCCTGACTCGAAGGTGGCCTCGCGCAGCAGCAGCCAGCGCGCCCCGAGGAAGGCGGAGAGGGCCACGAAGAACAGCGCGTTGTCGCGGTAGCTGTCGTGACGTCGGCCGCGCAGCAACGTCCACTCCACCGCCACCAACACCGCCACGCCGAAGAGCCACGCGTGCGGACCCGCGCCGTACTGCCAGACCGTCCAGCGCTCCAGGAGCCACAGCGCCACCAGCCCCTGCAGCGCGCGCCCGAAGTGCCCCCGCGTCTTCACCCAGTTCTTCGACGCGGTGAGGAGAAACCCGGCCAGCACCGCGAAACCGAAGCCGAAGAACAGCTCGTGCGCGTGCCACTGACGGGCCGCCAGCCCCGGGGGCGGCGCGAGCGCGCCGCTCCACATCAGCACCCACACCGGCGGCAGCAGCGCGCCGGCGAGGCAGGCCAGCAGAAAGAAGGGTCGGAAGCCGACCAGCCACAGCGGGTGGCCGACCCATGCGCGCGGCGGCGTCGGAGGCATGCCTCTCACCCTTCACGCCACGTGCCAGCCGCGCCCGCTCCGGCGCACCACCGCGACGTTCCACTCCGGAACACCCGGCTGCTTCAAAGCGAAACAGCGCGCCGTTGCGCGCAGGGGGCGGCGACGGTACGCAGGCGGCATGCGGGCCGTGCTGCTCCGGGTCTTGAAGCGGCTGTTTCAACGCGTGCTGCTCGGTCCGGTGCTGGACCAGGCGGCGCAGCTCGCCTTCTACACCGTGCTGGCGCTGGCGCCGTTCCTGCTCGTGCTGACCTCCCTGGCCACGCTGCTGCCCGAGGCCTCCACCGTCTTCTCGCTGCTCGGCCGCGCCCGGCTGTTCCTCCCCGAAGAGGCCTGGTCGCTGGTGGCGCAGGTGGTGCAGGACCTGCTGGAGCGCCGCAGCGGCAACTTCCTCACCGTCGGGCTGGTGGTGGCGCTGTGGAGCGCATCCCGCGCGGCCAACTCGCTGCGCGGCACCCTCAACGCCCAACACGGGCTGCGCGACGGGCGCCCCTGGCTGCGCCAGCAGGCCCTGGCCATCGGGCTGACGGTGGTGGGCGCGGCGCTGCTGCTGCTGACCGCCGGCGCGCTGCTGCTGGGCAGCAACGTCACCGCGGCGCTGGTGAAGCTCCTCGACGTCTCGCCCGGCGCGCGCACCACGGCGTGGCTGGTCTTCCGCTGGCCGGTCATCTGCACCTGCCTGATGGCGCTCGCCGCGCTGTCCTTCCGCATGCTGCCCGACGTGAAGCCCCGCGCCGCGCCGGTGCTGGGTGGCGCCGCGGTGACGGCCCTGCTCTTCGTCGCCGCGACGCGGGTGCTGGTCTTCTACGCCTCACACATGGCCGGCTTCGGGCCGACCTACGGCGCGCTGGCCGGCGGCGTGGCGCTGCTGCTGTGGGCCTGGCTGTCGGCCATCGCCTTCGTGGTGGGCGGCGAGGTGGTGGCGACGTTCCCGGCGGCGCCGCGCCGCCCCCTCGCCTGAGGTCCGCCTGCGCGCGCGGTCAGCGCCTCCAGCGCGGCGAGCAGCGCGCGCTGCGCCGGCACGTCGAGCGCCCCGAAGAGCTTCGCGACCTCGGGGTCGTAGCCGACGCGCAACCTGCGCGCGAAGCGGCGCCCGGCCAAAGGTGCAGCCGTGAGACGCGCCTGTCTCCCGCATCGGCCTGGCGCGTCACCCAGCCGTCCGCCTCCAGCTCGTCCACCAGGGCGGTGAGGCTGGGCCGCGGGATGAGCAGCCGACCGCTCAGGGTCCCCATGGAGACCGGCCCCATGCGCTCCAGCGACACCAACACCAGCAGCCGCGTGGGGTTGGTCTCGCCGGGCGGAAGCCGCGACCGCAGCCACGACTTCCAGAGCGCAAAGAAGGCGTGCGTGGCCTCCACCAGCACCAGCGCCGGCTCAGTGGCCTTCATGGAAGTCCGCCACGCCCCGCTTCCAATAGCCGGTGACGCGCGACCAGTCGCGGCGCTGCCCGCGCTGCTGCAACACCTCGCGCACCGAGCGCATCTCCCCCGACTCGCCGGCCGCGAAGACGAAGCCGTCGCCGGGCGGCCACTCCAATTCTTGCAGCGCGCGCGCCAGCAGGCCCGCCTCACCCGCCGGCGTGCCGCGCCGGAAGAGCCAGCGCGAGGTCAACGCCGGAGGCCCGCCCAGCGGCTGCACGTCGGCCTCGCCGTCGACCTCGATGAGGGCCGTCACCCTCGCCGTCGCCGGGAGCTCCTCCAGCCTCCGGGCGATGGCCGGCAACGCCGTCTCGTCACCGGCCAGCAGGTACCAGTCGAAGTCTGCGGGCACCAACGTCGAGCCTCTCGGGCCACCCACCACCAGCGTCGCGCCGGGCTTCACCGTCGACGCCCAGGCGTTGGCCACCCCCGCACCGTGGAGCGCGAAGTCGATGGTCAACGAGGCGCCGTCGAAGCGACGCGGCGTGAAGTCACGCATGCGCGACCGCGCCGCCTCGTCGAGCACCGGCGAGCCGCCCGGCGAGAGCTCCGGCAACGTCAACCGACCCTCCGCGTCGGGGAAGAAGAGCTTCACGTGGTCATCGGGGGCGGCGCTCTCGAAGCCCTCCAGCTCCGGGCCCTCCAGCACCACGCGCACGTAGGCCGGCGTGAGGCGCTCCACCGAGCGCACCTGCAAGCGGCGGAGGCGCACGGGGCGCGGTCCGACGCGTTCGAGTTGATGAGTCGTCATGCAGAGAGAGCTAACGACGCGGCTCAATAGTTCAACTTGGAACTGTTTTGGCCGCCACGAAGCCACGTCATTTCAATGAGTTCGACGTATTCAACGGTCCGTAGATCCACCCGCCACGCTCGCCCGTTCAAGGCCCTCACCATGAACCGGACCTTCCTCTTCCTCGCGTCGGCCGCCGCCCTGCTGATTCTCGCTGTCGTCTTCGGGAGGCCCCTCGGCACGACGGCGCCACCGCCGCCGGTCGAGCCACCGCCAGAGGTGAAGACCCCGCCCGTGCCGCCGCCTCCGCCGGCGAAGGTGGGCTCGCTGTCGATGACGGGCCGGCTGTCGCACCCCTGGGTGCTGCCCGGCACCCATGACGTCTTCGCCACCCTCGAGGTCGCGGCGGTCGACGTGCCGGGGAGCCGGCGCGCGCCGGTGAACCTCTCGGTGGTCATCGACCGCTCCGGCTCCATGCAGGGCGCGAAGATTCAGCAGGCGCGCCGCGCGGCGAGCCGCCTGGTCGACCTGCTCGACGAGCACGACCGCCTGGCCATCGTGCACTACGGCACCGACGTGGAGGTGCTGCCGGGCGTCTTCGCCACGCCGGAGAACAAGGCGCGCATGCAGCGCTTCATCGCCCGCATCTCCGAGGCCGGCGGCACCAACATCGGCGACGGCCTCGCGGCGGGCCAGGCCCAGCTCGAGAAGGCGAAGAGCGACTTCCGCGTCAACCGCCTGCTGCTGCTCTCCGACGGCCAGCCGACGGTGGGCGTCACCAGCCCCACCGGCCTCGCCAGCATCGTGCGGCGGATTCGTGAGGGCGGCATCACCGTCACCTCGCTGGGCGTGGGCGCGGACTTCAACGAAGACCTGATGCAGCGGCTGGCCGACGTGGGCGGCGGCTCCTACGGCTTCATCAGCGACGCGGCCGCGACGGCCGAGCTCTTTCAGCGAGACCTCCAGCAGGCCTCCACCATGGTGGCGAACGGCACGCAGCTCTCGTTCACGCTGCCACCCGGCGTGCGCCTGGCGCAGGTCTTCGGGCGCTCGCACACCCAGCGCGACGACACGGTCACCGTCGCGCTGCCCGACTTCTCGGCGCGGCAGGTGGAGAAGGTGGTGGTGCAGCTCACGGTGACGCCCTCCGCGGCCAGCGAGAGCGTCGACATCGGGCAGTTCCAGCTCACCTACCAGGACCTGCTGACCGAGCGCCCGGCCGACGCCCGCGTGGCCCTCGCGGCCTTCGTCACCGAGGACCGCACCCTGGCCTTCGCGAAGCGCGACAAGGACGCCACCGTCACCGCCAACAAGGCGCGGGCGGCCGTGAACTACGACCTCGCGGCGCGGGCCATCGAGCGCGGAGACTTCGGCGGCGCCGAGCAGGCCCTCAAGAAGAACGAGGCGCTCTTCGTGGAGGGTGAAGCGGTCGGCGGCTCGATGGCCGAGGACCGGGCGACGAACCAGGGCCTCTTCGGTCTCTCTTCGTCGGCGCCGGCGGCCGCCCCGGCGGTGCGCCGGGAAGCGGTAAAGGCGATGAAGAGCGAGTCGCTCAAGTCCTCCGGCCGCGGCGCCTCGGTGTACTGAAGCCAGCCCGACGTTGCGGCACGAGCACGCCGACATTAAGACAGCGCGCGGTCATGGTGACCCCCGACGAGGAAGACCCGTACCGGGCAGGCACGACGGGTCCTGAAGGAGTCGCGCCATGTCGTGGGTCTACCTCGTCGTCGCCGGGTTGCTCGAGGTCGTCTGGTCCCTGGGCCTGAAGTTGACCCAGGGCTTCACCAAACCGCTGCCGTCCGTCATCACCGTGAGCGCCATGGTGGCCAGCATGGTGTTGCTGGCGCAGGCCGTTCGCACGCTGCCGCTGGGCACCGCCTACGCGGTGTGGGTGGGCATCGGCGTGGCGGGCGCGGCCATCGGCGGGCACCTGCTGTTCTCCGAGGCGATGCCGCCGATGCGCCTCGCGTTCCTCGGGCTGCTGGTGGTGTCCATCATCGGGTTGAAGTTGAGCGCGCCGACCTGAGCGCTCAATCGCCGAAGCGGTAGCCGATGCCCACCGAGGCGTCGAACACCACCTCCGCCGGCCGGTGCACGCGGATGGTCGGCCCCAGCCGCGCCTTCACGAAGAGGGCGAGGTTGCTGGTGATGAAGTACTCCACTCCGCCGCCGGTCAAGATGGGGAAGTTGAAGCCGCCGTACGGTCCGAACTCGAACCACACCGGCACCTCCAGCTGCACCCCGATGGCGAAGGCGCTCGACGCGGCGATGCCCAGGCGCAACCCCAGCGGGAGGTTCAACCCCGAGCGGAGCCCCTGCAGCGTGGCGCTGGCGATGAAGAAGCCCGGCTCGAAGGTGAGCCCCAGCGACAGCTTCCCGGCGTCGAAGAAGCGGAGCCGGAACAGCACCTGCCCCTTGAACCCGGGCGCGATGTCCCGGGTCAGGCCCTCGATGGCGTAGATGAAGCCCGCACGGCCTCCGACGTTGACGCCAGGCAACACCCCGCGCAGGTAGCTGACGCTGGCGGGGTAGCCCAGCTCCGCCTCGAGGAGGTTGTCCTTCGGCGGCACGGTGCGCGCGCCCACCAGGCTCCAGTCCTGGCCGGGCTCCTCGTCGTCGGCCCAGGCGGTCGACGCCAGCGCGCACGTCAGCAGCAGCCACCTCATGGCAGGCCCCGCTCCCGCGCCAGCGCCAGGAACGCCGCCTCGAGCGCCGCCAACGACGACGCCGCGCGCGCCCGCGCCCCGGCGATGGCCTCGCCCGCGGAGAGCTGCTCGCGCCACTCGAAGTACACCTTCACCTTGGGCTCCGTGCCCGAGGGCCGCAGCGTGACGCGGTGCCCACCCGCCAGCTCCCAGGCCAGCACGTTGCTCCGCGGGAGCAGCAGCTCGGTGGTGACGCCCGACGCCACGCGCGCGCGCGCCTCGTAGTCGAGCGCCGCCTCGATGACCTGCGCCCCGATGGCCGCGATGGGCCGGGTCCGGAAGTTCTCCATCACCGCGCGAATCTGCGCCGCGCCGCTGGTGCCGGGCAGCGTGGCGTTGAACTGCGAGGCCACGAAGAGCCCGTGCTCACGCTGAATCTCCTCGAGGTAACCCAGCAGCGTCGTACCGCGCGCCTTGCACCACGCCGCCATCTCCGCCGCCACCAGCGCCGAGCCCACGCCGTCCTTGTCGCGCACCAGCTCGCCCACCGTGTAGCCGAGCGCCTCCTCGTACCCCATCACGAAGCGGTAGCCCTCGGGCTGCAGGTCCATCGCCTTGTTGGCAATCCACTTGAAGCCGGTGAGCGTCTCTTCGAAGCGCGCGCCCTTCGCCGCGGCGATGGCCTTGAGCTGCGCCGAGGAGACGATGGTGGTGATGACCAGCGGCTTGTCCACGCGCTGCTGCGTCAACAGGTAGTGCCCCAGCAGCACGCCCACCTCGTTGCCGGTCAGCATCCGCAGCGCGCCCGCCTCGTCGCGGGCCATCACCGCCAGGCGGTCGGCGTCGGGGTCGTTGGCCAGCACCACGTCGGCCGCGACCTGCTGCGCGAGCGCGGTCGAGAGGTCCATCGCGCCCTTCTCTTCGGGGTTGGGGAAGCGCACGGTGGGGAACGCGCCGTCGGGCGCCTGCTGCTCCGGCACCGGCGTCACCCTGGTGAAGCCCGCCTGCCGCAGCGCCTCCACCACCCAGCGCCCACCCACGCCGTGCATGGCGGTGTAGACGATGGAGAGGTCCCCCGTCTCTTTCCGGCAGCGCAGCGCGAGGATGGCGTCGAGGTACGCCTGCTCGAGTGACGCCGGCACGTCGCGCCACAGGCCCTTCGCGCGCGCCTCGGCCTCGGCCAGCAGCGGCACGTCGCGCGCGGCGCCGATGGAGTCGATGGCGTCGGCGATGCCGTGGTCGTGAGGCGGGACAATCTGCGCGCCGTTGCCCCAGTACACCTTGTAGCCGTTGTACTCCGGCGGGTTGTGCGAGGCCGTCACCATCACCGCGGCGGCGGCGTCGAGCGCGGTGAGCGCGAAGGCGGTGACCGGCGTGGGCGAGACGTCGGTGAAGACGTGCGCGGGAATCCCGGCGGCGGCCAGCACCGAGGCCGTCTCCTGCGCGAACTCCAGGCTCATGCGGCGCCCGTCGCGGCCCACCACCACGCCGCGGGTCCCGACGTCGGGCACGTGGGTCTTGAGGTAGCGGGCCAGGCCCGCCGAGGTGCGGCGCACCACCGCGCGGTTCATCCGGTTGGTGCCGCCGCCCAGCACGCCGCGCAGGCCGGCGGTGCCGAACTCCAGGCTGGCGCCGAAGCGGTCCTCCAGCGCCTTCCAGTCCTGCTTCGAGAGCAGCGCGCGCACCTCGGCGGCGGTGCGTTCATCGGGGTCGGCGTCGGCCCAGGCAGCGGCCACAGCGGCGAGGCGGTGCGAGTCCATGGCGAGGTGCCTTAGGGCAGGCCGCACCGCCGGGGAAGAATTTGTCAGCCCGGCGAAGCGGCCAGTGCCAGCAGCGCGTCGTGGGTGGCCCGGTAGTTTCCGCTGGCGCCGAGGTTCTCGAGGTTCTGCGCCATGCCGCCCACCGCGCGGAAGAACTGTACGCACTGCTTCGGCGGCTTGATGCCCGGCAGGCGGTGCGCGTTCTTCAACATCACGTTGCGCAGCTCCCGGCTCATGCCGGCCTCGGCGAAGTCGAAGAAGTCGCTCCGCAGCGGACGGGCGATGATGTCCAGCACCTCCTCCGCGAAGGGCCGGGCGGCGGCCGCGTCGTCGAAGACGAAGCCGCTCTCCAGCGAGAGCGCCACCACGTCGAAGGGCTCGCCGTGCACGATGCCGTGGAACAGCCGCCGGTTCACCGAGCACCACACCGGCGAGAGCCGCTTGACGGTGCCGAAGTCCAGCACGCCCAGCCGGCCGTCGGGGAGCAGCATGAAGTTGCCCGGGTGCGGGTCCGCGTGCACCACCCCGTGCAGCAGGAACGGACCCCACAGGGCCTGCGTCAACAGCCCCGCCACCCGGAAGCGCTCGGCGTTGTCGACGCCTTCGCGGCGCGCGAGGAAGTCCTTGAAGGTCTCGCCCTCCAGCAGCTCCAGCGTCAACACCCGGCGCGTGGTGAGCGCCGGGTACGACCGGGGAATGACCAGCCCCGGGAGCTGCGCGCAGGCCTCGCGGTAGAGCTCGCCGCGCCGCGCCTCCTCCACGTAGTCGAGCTCCTCCAGCAGCCCCGCCTTGAGCTCCTCGAAGTAGTCGCGGCCGTGGGTGATGCGGGTGGTGGTGCTGACCACCTTCACCATGGTGCCGAGGTTGCTGAGGTCGGCGTGGAGCGCGTCGGCGATGTCCGGGTACTGCACCTTCACCGCCACCCGGGTGCCGTCGTGCAGCGTGGCGAGGTGAACCTGCCCCAGCGAGGCCGCGGCGAGCGGCGCTTCGCTGAAGCTGGCGAAGGCCTCCTCCGGTGGACGGCCCAGCTCCGCGCACAGCACCTCGCGCACCCGCGCCCAGGGCATGGGCGGCGCGGCGTTCTGCAGGCGCGAGACGATGGCGCGCACCTCCGGCGAGAGCATCTCGCTGTCCATGCTGAGCTGCTGGCCCAGCTTCATGGCGAGGCCCTTCAGGTCGCCCAGCGTGGCCACCAGCTTCTCCGCCGCTCCCGCGCCCAGCGCAGAGGCGCTCTCGTCGCCGGTCAGCCGCTTCACGCCGCGCGCCACCACGTCGGTCGACAGCCTGGCCGACATCGACGCCAGCTTCGCGAGCCGCGCCAGCCTGCCGGTGGAGAGTTTCGGGTCGTCGTCAGCCACTGCGGAGCCCTGTTAGCGGCCCGCGGGCCGCGACGCCATCGCCCCCTCAGGGCGCCAGCGAGGCCACTCCCCGTCGGAGCAGCTCCTTCACCACCGTGGCCACCTCCATGGGCGTCACCTTGAGCTGCGCGATGACCTGCGCGGGGGTGAGCCGGTCTTCGCACAGCAGCTTCACGATGCCGTGCCAGGCCGGCGGGCCCACCATCAGGAACAGCCGGTAGAGCTCTTCGTTCACCACCAGCGCGCGGGCGCGCGAGAGCTGTCCCTCGGCGGCGCGGCGCTGCTGGTCGTTCAGGTACGGGACCAGGCGCGCCAGAATCTGCGCGGTGGGCTGGCCGGCGAAGCCCTCGTCGGGCGCCGGGGTCCCGCGCGAGAGGCCGCCCTCCGCGTGGCGCGAGGTGAGGTAGCCGCCGAGCGCGGCGTCCGACGACAGCACCGAGGTGCCGATGCGCGAGGTGCACTGCACCAGGCGCCCCTTCTCGAACCACACCAGCCACTTCGCCCACTCGTCGCGCGCGTCGAGCTGGCCGGTGTAGCCCGCCAGCGTCAGCGCCTTGAGCACCCACTGCGGGCCCAGCTTGCCGAGGCCGAACTCGATGCCCCCCTCGGTGTCGATGAGCCGGGTGAAGCGGCGGCGCGGCTCGCAGAGCTCCCGCACCTGCACCTCCAGCGCCGCCATGCGCATGGTCTTGGGAAAGTAGGCCTGCGCGCCCGCCTGCGCCAACCGCAGCGCGTCGCGGTAGCTGTCCTGCGCCGAGAAGACCGCCACCGGGGTCTCTCGCGTGCGGAGGTCTTCGCGCATCATCCGCAGGAAGCCCCAGCCGTCGAGGCGCGGCATGTTGAGGTCGGCGATGACCAGCTCGAAGGGACGCGAGGTGAGCTGCGTCATGGCCTCCACGCCGTCGGCCGCGGTGACCAGCGGGTAGCCCTTCTTGGTGAAGTAGGTGGCCAGCAGCTGCACGATGGCCGCGTCGTCGTCGACGAAGAGAATCGGTGTCTTCGCCGCGTCGGGGTCGACGCCCGCCGCCGCGGGCGCCACCTGCGGGGCCGCGGCGGGCGCGGACCGGGCGAAGGACTCCACCGACGCCGCCGGGGGCTCCTGCGCCGGCTCCTCACCGCCCTCGGTGAAGCTCCACGCTGATTCTTCCCGCACCATGGCCGACAGCGCGGCCTGCTGGGTGAGGTCCCGCAGCCGCGCCGCCTTGAGCACACCGCGCGTGAACCAGGCGAGGCCCTCGTCGCCGGCCTTCAGCTCTCCGCTGCGCCGCGTGCGGAGCCAGTGCGCGAGCGCCTCATTGAGCTCTCGCGCGCCGCGCCCACGGAGCTCGCCGGGGCGCTGCGCCAGCTCGTCGTCGAGCGCCAGCAGGCGGGCGATGTGCGCGCGCGCCGAGAAGGGCTCCTGCAGCAGCTCGACCACCCCGGTGCGCAGCGACCTCGCGAAGCGCTGCTCGCGCGCGTCGCGGCACAGCAGCACCACCGGCAGCGGCCTGGCCTCGGTGCGCGCCAGGAGCGCCGCCAGGTGCGGCGCGCTCACCTCGGCGTGCACCAACAACACGGTGGGGTTGAAGTCGCGCACCGCGTCGGCCACTTCGGTGGGCGCGAAGCTGCACCACGTGACCGGCAGGCCGGCACCGTCGAGCGCCAGACCAATCTTCTGCGCCCCTGCCGTGTCGGGGTCGATGATCAACACGCGTACTTCACTCATGCGTTACCCCGATACCTTCGCACGCTTTGGCAAACCGTTGCGCCTCAAAGACCGTGTGCTAAGCGCGCCGCCTCTCCGAAGAAAGCCCGAAAACCTCTCAATGCAATCTTCCCGACCGGCAGATTCCGGCTCAGCCGGTCACCTGAAGCCAGCCCTCATCGGGCCCCGCTGCTTCTCTCTCCACCCGTCCACGGTCTCCTGACATGGAATTCAATTCGATTCAGTCCCAGTTCTGGACCATCGCGCCCGTCGCCATCGGCGTGGTGGGCCTGCTGCTCTCGGCCTTCTTCTTCTTCCGCGTGAAGGGCCTGCCCGGCGGCGACGACACCATGAACCGCATCGCGGGCTACATCCGCGAAGGCGCCATGGCCTTCCTCACCCGGCAGTACAAGGTGCTGGCCGTCTTCTGCGCGGTGGTCTTCGCGCTGGTCGGCTTCGGCCTCGGCTGGGTGCCGGCGGCCTGCTTCGTGCTCGGCGCGTTCCTCTCGCTGCTGGCCGGCTTCATCGAACCCGGCGAGACCATCGAGGCCGCCGTGCGC
>CALNBU010000577.1 GCA_937875615.1 uncultured Archangium sp. | reverse complement strand
ATCGGACAGCGAACAACTGAGCACGGGCACCGTGAGCCGCTCGAAGCCCACGCGGGAGATGCCGTGACCCAGGAAGTAGTCGTCATGGCGGCACCAGCTTGCCCACTCCAGGGCCACGCCCCGCGGGAGATCTTCGCCGATGCCCAGTCGCCCCGGCACGTAGCCCCACAGCCGCGCCACCGCCGGCATGAGGCCGTACCACAGGCCCGCCAGGGCCCACCTGGCGGCGCCAGGCCACAGCCGCCAGGTGCCGACCTGCGCGGCCACCGTCAACACCCGCGCCACCCGCACGTTGCTCTCGGCCATGCCGATGAGCTGTCCCCCGATGCTGTGCCCCACCAGCACCAACGGCCGCCCGGCGAACCGGCTCGACGCGAAGCGAAGCACGCTCTCCTGGTCGAGCTGACCCCAGTCGCGCGCCCGCCCGGAGAAGCCGCGCAGAGACGCCGGCGCCGAAGCCCCGATGCCACGGTAGTCGTAGGTGATGACCGTGGCGCCGTGCGCCTCCAGCCAGCGCGCGAACGGCGCGTAGTAGCGCTGCGCCACCGCGGTCGCGCCGTTCACCATCACCACCGGCCCGCCCTGCGCGTCGCCGCCGAACAGGCGCAGGCCGAGCGGGTAGCCGTCCGTCGCGGGCAGCGTCAATGTCTCCACTGGAGACATGTGAACAGGAACTCAGCGCACGCGCAAGCCGGCGACGAAGGGCGCGACGATCTGCCTGGCGTAGGGGTCGAGCAGCGCGCGCTTCACGCGGATGCGGCGGACCAACGCCAGAGAGGCGAAGCCGTGGGCCAGCGACCAGAAGCTGAACACCAGCTCCCGGCGCGGGCGCGCCACGAAGGTGCCCCGCTCGATGCCGCTGGCGATCTCCGCGTCGAGCAGCGCCCAGGCCTCCTTCACCACCTCCTCCAGCACCGGGAAGCGGCCGTCTTCGTTGAGGCGGCGGCCGAACATGATGCGGTAGTGGGCCTGGTGGTCGAGCGCGAAGGCGATGTACGCGCAGGCCAGCGCCTCCAGCCGCCGCTGCGGGGCGCTCACCCGGTGTCCCAGCACCGCCTCGCGCAGGGCGTCGACGAGCTGCCGGTAGCCCTCTTCGGCCACCGCCGCCAACAGCGCGGTGAGGTCGGCGAAGTGCCGGTAGACGGCGCGGTGGTTGACGCCCACCCGCCGGCTCACCTCCCGCAGGGTGATCTGCTCCGGGTTGCCCTGCGAGATGAGCTCGATGGCGGCCGAAATGAGCGCGCGCTGGAGATCGCCGTGATGGTAGGTCTCGCGACGGCCCTTCGCGCGGGCCTGGTCTGGTAGGGTGCGCGCCGGACGTCGGGGCATCGACGGGCTCATAGCTCAACGGCAGAGCTGGCGGCTCATAACCGCTTGGTTCCAGGTTCGAATCCTGGTGGGCCCACTCACCTCCGCCGCACCACCGCGCGCAGCCGGCCGCCGTCGACCCGCAGCACCTCGATCCGGGCGCCGGTGCTCTGGGCGAAGGCCACCAGATCTCCCTCGGCGGCCGGATCATCCGCCCAGAGCTCCACCTCGGCTTCTGATTTCAACGCCCTGGCCAGCTCGATGATCGGCACCGGGCAGGCTCGACCCCGCGCGTCGACCCACCGGGCTGAAACCCGGAGCCGGTCAGGGTCATTCATGGCGGCATTGCGCACACCTGCGCCTCTGCTATGGACCGCGCCGGTTTTCAATTTCCAAGGCCCAAAGGAGCGTCATCTTCATGAAACCGTCAGTCATCATCGCCCTCGTCGTCGGAGGCGTCGTCGGCTTCGCCGTCGGCAGCGTCTTCAACTCGAGCAAGGCGGGCAACTCCCCCATCGCCGCCATCACGGGCGACAAGAACCCCTCTGCGGCGCCTCCGCGCCCGGCCGCGGCCCCCGGCAATGACAACACCGTCTACAAGGTGACGCTCGACGACTCCCCGCAGAAGGGCAGCAAGGACGCGCTGGTCACCCTCGTGGAGTTCTCCGACTACCAGTGCCCCTTCTGCTCGCGCGGTCACAACACCGTGGTGGAGCTCGAGAAGCACTACGGCGAGAAGCTCCGCGTGGTGATGAAGCAGCACCCGCTGGGTTTCCACCCCCGCGCCGAGCCCGCCTCCATCGCCGCCCTCGCGGCCGGCGAGCAGGGCAAGTACTGGGAGTTCCACAACAAGCTCTTCGCCAACCAGCAGGCGCTCGATGACGCGACCTTCGAGAAGTACGCGCAGGAGCTGGGCCTCAACCTCGACAAGTGGAAGGCCGACCTGACCTCGCCCCGCTTCAAGGCGCAGGTGACCAAGGAGACCGCGCAGGCCGTGCAGCTCGGCGCCACCGGCACCCCCGCCTTCTTCATCAACGGCCGCAAGCTCAGCGGCGCGCAGCCCATCGACAACTTCAAGAAGATCATCGACGAGGAGATCCAGAAGGCGCAGGCGCTCATCGCCCAGGGCACGCCGGCGAGCCAGGTCTACGAGAAGACCATCGCCAACGGCGTGACCGCGCCTCCAGCCGCTCCGCCCGCGCCCAACCGCCCGGCCGCGCCGGCCCCGGCGGCCATCCGGAAGATCGACGTGCCCGCCGACGCCCCGGCCAAGGGTGCCAAGGTCGCCAAGGTGACCATCGTGGAGTGGTCTGACTTCCAGTGCCCGTTCTGCACCCGCGTGGTGCCCACGCTGAAGCAGATCGAGGAGCAGTACGGCAAGGACGTGAAGGTGGTCTTCCGTCACCAGCCGCTGCCCTTCCACAAGGACGCCAAGCCTGCCGCCGAGGCCTCCATGGCCGCGCACGAGCAGGGCAAGTTCTGGGAGATGCACGACAAGCTGTTCGCCAACCAGCAGCAGCTCGATCGCGCTTCGCTGGAGCGCTACGCGTCGGAGCTGGGCCTGAACATGGGCAAGTTCAAGACCGCGCTCGACCAGGGCAAGTACTCCAAGCGCGTGGAGGAGGACTCCGCGGCCGGCGCCGCGGTGGGCGCCAACGGCACCCCCACCTTCTTCATCAACGGGCGTGAGTTCGTCGGCGCGCAGCCCTTCGAGGCCTTCAAGGCCATCATCGACGAGGAGATCAAGAAGGCCGACGCGCTGATCGCCAAGGGCATCAAGCTCGAGAACGTCTACGCCGAGCTGCAGAAGGAGGCCGGCAAGGCCGCGCCCGCGCAGCCCCAGGCCGCGCCGCAGGCCGAGAAGATCGTCACCGACCTGAAGCTCGATGGCGCCCCGTCGAAGGGCCCCAAGAACGCGCCGGTCACCATCGTGGAGTGGTCTGACTTCCAGTGCCCGTTCTGCTCGCGCGTGGTGCCCACGCTGCACGACCTCGAGAAGCAGTACCAGGGCAAGGTGCGCGTGCTCTTCAAGCACCAGCCGCTGCCCTTCCACAACAACGCGAAGATCGCCGCGGCCGCCTCCATGGCCGCCAACGAGCAGGGCAAGTTCTGGGAGATGCACGACAAGCTGTTCGCCAACCAGCAGGCCCTCGACCGCACCAGCCTCGATCGCTACGCCGAGGAGCTGGGCCTGAACATGAGCAAGTTCAAGACCGCGCTCGACCAGGGCAAGTACGACGCCTACATCGACGCGGACTCCGCCGAGGGCAGCCGGGTGGGCGCCAACGGCACCCCGACCTTCTTCATCAACGGCCGTCAGCTCGTCGGCGCGCAGCCCATCGACGCGTTCAAGCGCGTCATCGATGAAGAGCTCGCCAAGAACAAGTAACGCCGATTCAGTCCCGAAGAACAGAGCCGCCGCTCCCTCACAGGAGCGGCGGCTCTTTTTTCAAAACCCCCGATGACTGGCCCGCCCTCGCGAGTGCTTCAAGAGAGTCCGCCATCCCCGGGGCCAACCCGCCAGATCTGAGGGACCAGATCACTCTCGTTTTGAAGCCTCGCTCGCTCCCCCCCTCGGCGCCCCCAACTGTCTCGCCGCCCAGCCGCAGGGCCATCGACGCAACTCAGATGCCGTGAAATGCAGTTCAAGAATTCAATGGATTGGTTCCGCAGCATGTCCACTCTGGTGGACACACTTCCGAGACATGTCCATTCGACTGAACATATGCCGCCATTGAATCCGGCCCGGCGGGGGTGAGAGACTTTGGCGGTGGCGATGGAGGCGGCTGCGAGAGAAGAAGAGGAGCGAACGCTGCTCTGGGAGCTGACGCGGTGGCCGGAGGTGAACGATGTCACCGACTGGCTCCGGGCCATCATCGGCCGACTGACCAACGTGTTGGTCGCGGAGCGGGCGCTGGTGGAGCTCTACCAACGGAACGGCCAGACCCTCTCCGTCTCCTGGCGCTGCAGCTCGGAGCAGGAAGAGGACATCCGCGCCGTCACTTCCCGCGGCATCGTCACCTCCGCCATCGCCTCCGGAGAGACGGTCCACACCCCCTACGCGTTGCTCGACGCCCGCTTCGGAAAGCAGCCCTCGGTGCAGAAGGCCCGGCTGGAGGCGGTGCTGTGTGTGCCCCTGACCGGCCCCCACGCCGGCGTGCTGTACCTCGAGGGCGCGCGCGGCCGCGGGCCGTTCACCGAGGCGCAGGTGAGCCTCGCCGAGCACGTGGCCCGCTTCCTCGGACCGGTGCTGACTGCGAAGACGGTGCTGCCCGGCCCGTCATCCCTCGACGCCACCCGCCCCTTCCGCGAGCGCCTGCGCCTCGACAACCTCGCGGGCGTCAGCGCGGCCCTCGCCCGGGTCTTCGAACAGCTCTCGCTGGTGGCGCCGCTCGACATCACGGTGCTCATCACCGGCGAGTCCGGCACCGGGAAGACCCAGCTCGCGCGCGCGCTGCACGACAACTCCCCGCGCTCCGCGGGCGCCTTCGTCGAGCTCAACTGCGCGGCGATCCCCGAGTCGCTCTTCGAGGCGGAGTTCTTCGGCACCCGCGAAGGCGCCTTCACCGGCGCGCGCCTGGCCCAGGGAAAGGTCGCCGCCGCCGAGGGTGGCACGCTCTTCCTCGACGAGGTCGCGGAGATTCCGCTCGCCTCGCAGAGCAAGCTGCTGCAGCTGCTCCAGAGCAAGCAGTACTACGCGGTCGGCGCCACGCAGCTCTCGGCCGCGAACATCCGCGTCATCGCCGCCACCAACGGCAACCTCCAGAGCCTCGTCGCCGAGCGGCGCTTCCGGGAAGACCTCTTCTATCGACTCAACACCTTCAGCCTCCGCATGCCCTCGCTGGCCGAGCGCCCGGAAGATCTGAGCCCCACCCTCGACCTCCTCCAACGTCGGGTGTGCTTCGAGCACAACCTCCCCCAGCTCCCGCTCGCGCCTGACTTCCGGGCGATGATCGAGACCATGGAGTGGCCCGGCAACGTGCGCCAGCTCCGCGCCCGCCTCGAGCGGGCGTTGATCCGCGCGGTGGCCGAAGGCGCCTCGGCCGTGGAGCGCCGACACCTCGAGGAGCAGGAAGATCGGCAGCGGCCCGCCGGAGAGACGCCGACCTTCGCCGAGGCCACCCGGCTCTTCCAGCGGGACCTGCTCCGGCGCTCCCTCGAGCAGGCCGACTGGAACATCCGGGAGGTGGCGCGCCGGCTCGATCTCACCCGCAGCCACGTCTACAACCTCATCCGCAGCTTCGGCTTCACCCGGGAGAAGCGATGAGCGCGCTGCGCCTGATGCTGGTCTCCTACCCCCCGCGCCTGGAGCCGATGTTCGAGCACGTGGTGGCCTCGGTGGCCCGCTTCACCGGCCCGACCTTCGCCGTGGAGCGCTGCCAGACCGGCGACGACGCGCTCCGGTGGGTGAGGACCTGGCGCCACCGCGCTGGGCGCATCAACCGCCTCGAGCTCTTCGGGCATGGTCGGCCGGGCGCCTTTTCGCTCGGCGACGAGGTGCTGTTCTCCGACGACGGCACCGGGCTGGACACCGCCGAGGCGCTCGGCGACGCCCTCGATGCCCGCGCGGCGGTCGCCCTGCTGGGTTGCAACACCGCGGCCCGGGGCGACGGCCGCTGGCTGTGGCCCTTCGAGCGCGCGCTGGGCGCCCGACGCACGCTCTGGGGCTGCCCCGGGTGGATCAGCACCGTAGACTTCCGCCAGGGCCCGCTGTCCTCCGCGCAGCGCCGGCGCCTGGTGCGCGCACACCCTTCACCACCGGCAGCAGCGTAACCGCGGCCTGCTACCGGTTCAGACGTCACCCGCGGACGGGGGAGTACCCACAGCATGGCCAGCAAGAAAGCGACACCGAAGAAGCGCAGCGCCAGGAAGCCCACCGCTCCAGCAGTCCCCAGGGGCTCGAAGAAGAAGCCGAAGAAGAAAAAGAAGAGCCAAGTCTTCTTCTACGACACCGGACCGTTGACGCCGCAGTACTACCGCTCGAACGCCAACTGCGAACCGGTGGCCAACTTCGCGGGGCTCGACAAGGGCTACTGGAACCTGCTCCGCAACATCTACCACGTGGTGGTGGTGAAGGTGACGCGGGTGCGGGAGACGCTCCTGGAGTTCAAGTTCGTCAACCCCTCCACCGGCGCGCTCTGGCCGACGGTCAGCAGCATCGACCTCGACGACGGCGACAACGTGTACCCGTACTTTCCCTCGACGGCGCAGTGGGCCGACATCAACCTCAAGCCCTACGGCTACCTGCTGCTCAGCTACGAGTACCTGGTGGCCCAGCTGGGCGCCGGCAACGTCGACGACTACGCCAGCAGCAAGCGGCCCAGCGTGGCCTCACTCTGAGGCGCAGCGCACGCCGATGCTGAACAGCCTGGCCTCCGGGTCCACCCCGGAGACCTCCGCCAGTCCGCTGGGCACCTGCGCCTCGAAGGCGTTGGCGCCCAGCTTGGCCTGGAGGCGCTCGTCGGGCAGCTCCGTGGCGGTCCACTCGCTGACGTTGCCGCCGAGGTCCACCACCCCGTAGGGGCTGACGTCGTCTGGCGCCGCGCCGACCGGGCGGAGCCGGTGGGTCATCGGCGCCAGCGGCTTCCCCGAGGGCGTCTCGCGACGCGGCGAGGGGTTGGCCACGGTGCGGGCCTCGTCGAGCCACAGCCCGCCCCGCGCCGCCTTCTGCCACTCGTCGGCGGTGGGC
>CALNBU010000576.1 GCA_937875615.1 uncultured Archangium sp. | reverse complement strand
AGCTGGACCACGTCCAGTTCCTCTGCATGGTCGACGGCGCGCGCTGGGCTCGGGAGTCGGGTTGGAAGCCGCGGCTGTCGATGCGCGAGACCATCCGCTCCGTGCAGGGTGAAGTCTTTTCCTGATCCTGTGACACCAGCGTCAGGTGGGATAGCCCCTCCGCCGGCTTCTTGTCAGCGGACGACTGACTCAACCGGTCGAAATTGCGGCGTCCTTCGGTCAGCGACGACATGGCACCTTCGTTGCTTTGTCATAGCTCCAGTTAGGGGGTTCCATAGGGGAACCCCCGACGCCCGTCGCCTCGGCCGGCCCCGAGACGGCGGGCGATTTTTTTTGCCCGCCTCCCGGTGCTGTCGCGCCGCGCTACGGGGCGGGTTTGAGCTCTTCGAAGGGCCCGTCGTCCTGGCTCTCCAGGAGCCACACGCCGCTGCTCCACACGAAGGTGCTGGTGATGACCGCGGTGTGCTCCTGCGTCGAGGGCAGCCGGTGCCAGTTGATGCGGCTGATGACCGTGGCGGTGAGCGTGTCGGGGCTGAGGCGCGCGTCCTCCAGCTCGTAGTTGGTGATGAAGAGGTCCCGGTCGTCGTCGCCCTTGAGGCGCGCCTTGATGAACGCCACCTGCCTGTCAGGCACCAGCAGCTCGGCGGCGCCGCGGAAGTCCTTCCAGCGGACGCGCTGGAAGAAGGCCTCGGCGCTGGGCTTGAGAATCTCCGGGTCTCCCTTGTTGGTCGCGCAGGCGGACAGCGACAGGGCGAGGCAGGCGGGCAGCATCCATTTCATGGCCCGGGAGACGGTAGCACCGCGTCTCGATCCCGCGAGTTTGCGGGCCCGGTGACGGGCAGCACGAAGGCGCGCCATCCGTGGCGGTCCTCCGGTGGCAGCGCGCCGGCCACCAGGTTCACCTGCAGGCTGGGGTAGAGCAGCCGGGGCGGCGCCAGCGTGCGGTCGCGCGCGGTGCGGCGGGCCACGAAGTCCTCCAGCGGCTGCCCGGCCCGAAGCTGCACGTTCGCGCGCCTGGCCTCGCCCACGGTGGTCGCGGCGCTCCACGTGCGCCCCGCCGGCGGGTAGTCGTGGCCCACGTAGACCCGGGTCTGCTCGGGGAGCGTGAAGAGCTGTCGGGTCACCGACTCGTACAGCGCCGCCGCCGAGCCACGGGGGAAGTCGCAGCGGCCCACGCCCACGTCGTCGAGGAACAGCGCGTCTCCGGTGAAGACCGCGTCGCCCACCAGGAAGCTCATGCAGGCCGGGGTGTGGCCCGGGGTGGCCAGCGCCTCCAGCGTCAGGGCGCCGGCGCGTAGCACCTGCCGGTGCTCGAGCAGCAGGTCGAACTGGTGGCCGTCGGCGGGCGCGTCGCCGCGGCCGAAGCGCGCGTTGAACACCGCCTGCACCTCGGTGACGCCCCGGCCGATGGCCACCTGCGCCCCGAAGCGGTCCCGGAGCCAGCGGCTCCCCGAGAGGTGGTCGGCGTGCACGTGCGTCTCCAGCGCCAGGTGCACCTTCAGTTGGTGCGCGCCGATGAAGTCCGCCAGCCGCTCGAGCGAGGTGGTGGACAGCGCGCCGCCGCCGGGCTCGAAGTCGAGCACCGGGTCGATGACCACCGCGTCTCGGGTCTGGGCGTCGAACACCAGGTAGCTGAGGGTGTTGGTGCGCTCGTCGAAGAAGGGCTGGACCTCGGGTGTCGCGCTCATGGGGTCGGCTCCGCTTCGGCGAGGCGCTGCTGGCGGGCGAGGAAGCGGCTCCGGAGCTTCTGGAGCGCGCCCGCGCCCAGCAGCGCCGGGGTGGTCACCACGCACAGCGGGCAGACCGCGCCCAGGGCGGCGCCGGCCACGCCGACCGCGCCGATGGTCAGGCCGAGGCGGAGGAGCTCGCCGCCCGACTCCGAGGCCCGGCGGGCGACGTCTGAGGGGTGTCGTGGTTTCTTCGAAGCGCGCATGTCGGTGAGAGCCAGCGCGGCCCGAAGACGATTCATCACCCGCGGGTGTCGGCCCCTTCATCGCGCAGGACGGTGGCGCCGCGCTCCGGTATGGTCCCGCGCGCATGTCCAAGCCGATGGTGGAGAAGTATGAGGCGATGCTCGCACAGGACCCGTCGAGCACCGTCTTCGTCGAGCTCGCGCGGGCCTACCTCGATCGCGGAGACAACGAGCGCGCCGTCGCCACCTGTCAGCAGGGACTGAGCCACCACCCCAACTCGGTCGCCGGGCGGGTGCTGTGGGGCAAGGCGCTCATCAATGCGGGCAAGGCCGCCGACGCGATGAAGCAGTTCGACCTCGCGGTGAACATCGATAAAGAAAACCCGCACGCCTACAACCTCATCG
>CALNBU010000575.1 GCA_937875615.1 uncultured Archangium sp. | reverse complement strand
AGAGCCTCGAGCGCCACGCCGAGAACGAGGGGCTGGCCAACCGGGTCGACTTCCTCGCGCCGGAGCAGCGCGGGGCCTGGATGGCCGACGTCCCCGACGAGGCGCGACTGGACGCGCTGGTGCGCAACCGCGGCGACGTGAAGCAGCAGAGCGGCGCCGACGTGGCCTACCTGCTCGACCACGAGGTGACGCTGCTCAACAACGACGGCAGCACCATCAACGTGGTGACGCTGGTGGCGCACGCCTTCAACGCCCAGGGCCGCGACCGCATCATCCGCCAGTCGGTGGGGGCGGGCCGCCTGCGGGTGCTGCACGCCTACGCCGTCGACGAGAAGGGCCAACTCAGCGAGGCCTCGAGCGAACGCAACCGGCAGATTTTCTTCCGCGGGATGCAGCCCGGCAGCACCCTGGTGCTGCAGTACCGGCTCGACGCGCCGCCGCGCGGGGACCTCTCGCGCTACTTCAACACCAGCTGGAGCTTCCAGGGCGTCAGCGACCAGCGCCAGGAGGCGACGCTGGTGCTGTGGGCGCCGCTCAGCACGAAGCTGCACGTCCACAAGGTGGGGCAGCTCGAGCACACCCGGGAGCAGCGCGGGCCGCTGCTGCGCTTCTCCTGGAACCACCGGGATGCACCGCCCGTCACCTCCGAGCCGATGATGCCCACCGTGGGCGAGCTGGCCGCCAACCTGAACCTCTCTTCGGTCCCCGACTGGGAGGTGGTGCTGTCCTGGGAGCAGGCGCTGCTCGAGGGCGTGTTCCGTGACAGCCCGGAGCTGGAGGCGGTGGCGAAGAAGCTGGGCGAGGGCAACCCCGACGCCACCGAGCGCCTCGCCCGCATCCACACCTTCGTGATGGAGGAAATCCGCTACCAGCAGGACTACGAGACCTTCATCGCCGGCGTGAAGCCGCACCCCGCCCCGATGACCCTCGAGCGCCGCTACGGCGACTGCAAGGACAAGGCGGTGCTGTTCATCGAGCTGGCGCGCAAGCTGGGCCTCGAGGCGCACTTCGCGCTGGTGCGCACCCGCGACCGCGGACCGGTGCGGCAGGACGTGCCCATGCAGCAGTTCAACCACGCCATCGTCTACGTGCCGGAGCAGCCCGGCGTGGTGGCTCGCTTCTTCGACCCCACCGCGGAGCTGCTCGACGTCGACTCGGTGCGCAGCGACGACGTGGGCACCCGCAGCCTGGTCTTCGACCCCCGCACCAACGTGCACGCCTGGCGCGACATCCCCTTCCAGGCGCCCGATGCCAACCGCGAGGCCACCTCGCTCCGGCTGAAGCTCGACGACAAGGGAGGCGCGCAGGGCACGGCCACCTTGCAGGGCGTCGGCCGCACCGGCTCGCTGCTGCGGCGCACCGCGCGCAACGAGCAGGTCTTCGCCCAGGTCGCCCAGAGCGTGGCCTCCGCGTGGCTGCCCAACGCCACCGCCACCGAGGTGAAGACCGTGGAGGTGGACTCGCTGCGAGCCCCGGCGACCATCTCCATGCAGGTGTCCACCGGCACCTTCGCGCGGCAGGAGGGCCCCGCGCTGCGCCTCAGGCTCCCCAGCGACGCCAACCCGCGCAAGCTCTTCGCGCTGGCGAAGCGACAACACCCGCTGGTGCTGGGCACGCCCAGCCAGCAGACCATGGACCTCGAGCTGGAGTTGCCCGACGGCTACGAGGTGGCCCGGCTGCCCGCCAGCGGCGCGGTGACGTTGCCCTGCCTGTCGCTGACGCGCGAGGTGCGGCAGGAGGGCCGGGTGGTGAAGAGCGCGCAGACCTGGCGGACGCTGTGCGAGCGCATCTCCGCACAGGAGTACGTCACCTACCGCGCGCGCCTCGACGAGATGCTGCGGCTGCTGGACGACGAGCTGGTCTTCTCCGCGAAGCGGGGCCTCGCCGTGCCGAAGAAGAAGTAGCGCCTACACCTGCGCGAGGCGGGCGCGCAGCGCCGCGTTTAAGGCCTCGGGCGCCTCCGCCGGCAGCGCGTGGTGGGTGTCGGGGATGACGATGACCTCCGCGCCCGGCACCTGCGCCGCGAGGGCCTGCTTGCGGCTCACCGGCGTGTAGTCGCCGTCGGCGCAGAGGAGCGTCAGCGGGAGCCGCAGCTCCGCCAGCCGGGGCTCCACGTTCCAACCCAGCAGGGCCCGCGACTGCGCGGCGTACACGCGGGGGTCCACCGTCGCCAGGTGCGCGGCGAAGCGCTCCCGCAGCGCGGCGTGCTCGGCGCGCGGGAACAGCCGCGGCGCCACCAGCTTGCCGATGCCCTTCGGGCCCAGCGTCAGCGTCACCAGCTTGCGCACCCCCAGCGCGAGGTGCTCCTTGAAGCTCGACGGCACCATCGAGGCCACCGCGTTCACCATGGTGACGGAGCGGAGCAACTGCGGCGCGTCCAGGGCCAGCTGCAGCGCGGTCATCGCGCCCATCGACAGCCCCACCAGGTGCACCGGCGCCACCTCGAGCGCCCGCAGCGCCTCCGCCACCGCGCGCGCGTAGCCGGCGAGCGAGAAGGGCCCATGCGGGTGCGCGAGGTCCGTGGAGCGCCCCGAGCCCGGCAGGTCGAAGGCCAGGCACCTGAAGTCGGTGAAGTGCTCCAGCTGGTATTGCCAGTCTTCGACCCGGCTCCCCAGCCCGTGCAGGAAGACCAGCGGCGCGCCCTGGCCCTGGTCGACGTAGTTCAGCTCCCACTCGCTCAACCGCAGCATCGGCATGCCCTGCTGCCTGACATGCTCCGGCGCGACCGGCAACCCGCGCGCGTCTACGGCTTGCGCGCGAGGAAGAAGTACATGGGCGTGAAGATGCCCAGCTTCGCGGACTCCACCAGCGCCTGCTGCGCGCCGCGCAGCATCTGGTGGGTGTCGACGGTGCCCCGGGGGCTGAGCTTGAAGGTCTCCAGCACCCGCACCAACTGGTGCGTGACGAAGGCCCCGGCCCGGCTGTTGCGGAAGCCCTGCAGCGAGACGCCGCTGCGCAGCGACTCGTACCAGGGCGTCTCCGGGTGGCTCTCGCCCACCAGGTCCCGCGCCTCCAGCAACTCGAAGCCCACGTCCTTCAGCGAACGGTCGATTTCAGAGGTGTGCACCAGGTCGGGCAGCCCGTCGCCGCGCTCCACGCCCAGCTTCACGCGCCGGTGGTGCTCGTTGGCCGCGTCGTAGCCGTCGGTGAGGCACCACTCGTAGCCCGCGAAGTACGCGCCGGGCTTCAACACCCGGAACACCTCCCCGAAGGGCGCGCGGCGGTCGGCGGCGTGGCAGCAGGCCTCGATGGTGTAGGCCGCGTCGAAGCTGCCGGCCTCGAAGGGCATCTTCGTGAAGTCGCCCTGCGTCAGCGTGCAGAGGTCCGTCAGCCGCTCCTTCTCGTTGTGTCGCGTGCCGCGGTCCACCTGGTACT
This sequence comes from uncultured Archangium sp., assembly GCA_937875615.1. GTDB lineage: Bacteria > Myxococcota > Myxococcia > Myxococcales > Myxococcaceae > Archangium_A. The sequence continues at coordinate 3,445 of CALNBU010000575.1, read as the reverse complement.
GGTTGATGGTGATGCCGTTGACGTGCGCGCCCGAGATGCGCGCGATGTTGCGCATCGGCCCGCCCACGCCGCAGCCCACGTCCAGCACCTTCATGCCCGGCGTGAGGCCGAGGCGCAGCGCGAGCCGGTGCTCGTGCCGCACGATGGACTCCCGCACGCTCTCTCCGCGATGGCGCGGCGCGAAGTGGAAGCTCTGCCCCCAGCCGTACTCGTAGAAGTCGGTGACCAGGTCGTAATAGTCGTTGGTCAACGACGACGACTTCGCCTTGCGCGCGGCCTCGTCCTGCTCGTCGAAGCTGCGCGTGTACGAGCCGATGACGTCCTTCACCGCCTCCTCTGACAGCGACTTCTGGAATGTCTTGGCCATGGGGCTCCTCCAACGTGTGCGCCCCGCTGGTACCACTCCTCGGCGAGGCCCGTCGAAGCTGTCGTGTGTCACTGACTGACTGACGTCATCAGCTGCGGTAGTCGGCGCCGCATGAAGTCCTCACCGGCCCGCCCAACGTCCTCCGCGATGCAGGTAACCTGCCGCGCCGTGCGCCAGGACTCCACACCGTGAGGCGGCCGGCTCCTCCCAGGTGGTTGGTGGCCGCGCGCGAAGGGGGCGCCGGCAGCGACTGGCTGTCGCGGGCGCTGGCGCGCGCGGGCGTGCTGCCGCTGCGCGAGGCGGAGGAGGCCGCCGCCCACGGTCGCCTCGCCGTCGATGGCCGCCCGGTGAAGGAGCCGCTGACGCCGGTTACGGTGGGCCGCACCCGCGTCACCCTCGACGGCCACCCGGTGTCGCTGGCGTGGCACACACAGGTGTTGATGCTGCACAAGCCCGCCGGCGTGGCCGCGCACGGCGGGCGTGAAGAGACGGTGTTCGACGTGCTGCGCGCCGCGCTGCCACCAGCGCTGCTGGGCTTCGGGTGGCACGCCGTGGGGCGCCTCGACAAGGACACCACCGGCCTGCTGCTCTTCACCAACGACGAGCGCTTCGTGACCCACGCCACCAGCCCCGACACCAAGCTGCCCAAGCGCTACGTGGCCCGGGTGGGCAGCCGGGCCGACGAGGCGAAGCTGGCGGCGCTCCGCGCCGGCGTGCGCATCGACCGAGACGGGCCACTCACCCGCCCCGCCCGGGCGCAGCTCCGCGGCGACGACAGCGTGGAGCTGGTGTTGACCGAGGGACGCTTCCACCAGGTCAAGCGCATGCTCAACGCGGTGGGGCTGCCTACCCTGGCGCTGCACCGCGAGGCGGTGGGCGCGCTCGCCCTCGACGTCTCTCCGGGTGCGCTGCGCGTGCTGACCGACGACGAGGTGCGCGGCGCGCTGAACTTCAGCGCCAGCCGAGCAGCAGAATCGAGCCCAGAGAAAGAATGACGTAGGGCACCAGGCCGGCCGCGGCCGCGTAGTCCTTCGCCAGCCGCTGACCGAAGAACAGCGCCAGCAGGGTGACGCCCGCCAGCACCGCGCCGCTCAACGCCAGCGAGGTGTCGCGCACCAGCACCGTGGCCACCGTCCCGGCGGCCGACACCACGCCCGCCAACACCTCCAGCAGCGTCAACGTCACCAGCATCGGCGTGGTGAAGGCGCGCAGCGGCGACTTCGCGAAGTAGCCCGTCACGTATTCCCGGTTGCCCTTCCAATCGAGCACCTTGTCGAGGCCCGACTGGAGAAACAGCACCGCGAGGAACGCGGAGGAGAGCGACTGCGCGACCCACAGCGAGTTGGAGCCCATGAGCCTCCGCCTTATGACGCATGCGACGAGCCGCGTCATCCTTCGTCATGGAACTGTCATGGCGAGCCCGGTCTCCTGTAGAAGCCGGGCGCATTGGCTGTTCAACCTCACGTACCCATGACTTCGGACCTCCTCGAAGACCGCGACCTCGCGCTCCAGCTGCACCAACTGCTGAGCGACATCGACCCGGTGCGCTGGAAGGCGGAGATGGCCTCGGTGCTGAAGACGAAGCTGGTCGCGCTGCAACAGCAGCTCGCCCCGCGGCACGCCGAGCTCGCCCGCTCGCTGCAGGCGGAGCTCCCGGCCTCGGACAGCCGGCGCAGCTGGCTCGACTTCAAGAAGCGCATGCAGCCGCGCTACGTGGAGCTGGCGAAGGCGCTGTCCGCCGCGTCCATTCACGTTCCCTCGCTGCGGCCCACCAACTGGAGCCGCAGCCTGCTGCACGTCTCCTCGGGCCTCTTCGGCATCTTCTGCGTGGAGGTGCTGCCGCACGCCGTGGTGCTGGCCATCGCCGGCGCCTGGGCCACCTTCTGCTGGGGCTGTGAAATCAGCCGCCGCCTCTCGCCGGCCATCAACACCCGGCTGATGAAGCTCTTCGCCCCGGTGGCGCACGACCACGAGACGTACAAAATCAACTCCGCCACCTGGTACGCGACGGCGCTCATCGCGCTGGCGCTCACCAACCAGCCCTTGTGGTGCATCGCCGGCCTCGCCACCCTCGGCATCGGCGACCCGGTGGCCGGCACCATCGGCCGACGCTTTGGCCGCACCCGGCTGGTGCACAACCGCACCCTGGAGGGCACCCTGGCCTTCGTGGTGTCCGCCACCCTGGTGACGGCCGCGCTCTTCATGGTCCTGCACGGCGTCGCGGTGGGCCCGGCCTTCGCCCTCGCCGCCGCGGCCGCGGTGGCTGGCGCGGTGGCCGAGCTCTTCAGCCTGCGCGTCGACGACAACCTCTCGATTCCCCTGTCGGCCGCCGCCGGCGTCGCGCTGCTGCAGCTGTTCGTGGGCTGAACTTCAGTTGCAGACCCCGTTGTTGCTGGCGTTGAGCAACGCCGTGTTGCAGGTGTACGAGTCGGGGCCGACCCACGCGCACGAGCCGCCGTACGGGAAGCTGTTCTGCGAGCAGTACTGGCACACGCTGGGAGAAGCGCTGGAGCAATCCGGGTCGAAGGCGCCACACCCGCAGTCGCAGCCATCGCTCGTGCCATAGAAGCCGGGGTTGCAAGTCCAGGCGCCAGGAACTCCGCCCGAGCCGCCGCCAGCACCACCACCCGCACCACCACCCGCGCCGCCACCGCCAGCGCCGCCGGCACCACCACCCGCGCCGCCGCCAGCGCCACCACCCAGTGGCTCGACGTAGACCGAAAGTCCGTACCAAAAGTCGGACGAGAAGGGCGCCTTCACCACCAGCGCCCAGGTGCCGGCGGAGACCACCTGGGTCAGAGCGCCCGTCGCGCTGCACCAACTGACCGTCGCACACGAAGCCAACGGCGCGAGCGCCAGCGTGCCTGTCGTCTCGCTCTCCAGGACGGCCTCGACCCTCGACGAGGCGGTGGTGGTGAAGGTGTACACCACGTCTTCTCCCTCGTTGCTCCCACAGGGCACCGCCACGTCATTTCCGTAGCCGCTCGCCGACTGGTACTCGTACGCGCTCCCTCCGGTGAGGATGAGCGTGCGCTCGCTCGCACAGCTGCCCGACGGGCCGCCTCCCACAGCGTCACC
>CALNBU010000574.1 GCA_937875615.1 uncultured Archangium sp. | reverse complement strand
TTCCCTACACGACGCTCTTCCGATCTCAGCTCAACCTCATCGACGAGGGCGCGGCCTCGCTGCTCCCGCGCTTCGACGCCATCTTCTGTCGCAACGTGCTCATCTACTTCGACGCGCAGACCCGGCGGCGGGTGGTGGAGCTCCTTTACGAGCGCCTCGCGCCGGGCGGCTTCCTACTGCTGGGCCACTCCGAGAACCTGTTGCAGCTCTCCACGCGCTTTGAGTTGGTGCAACTCGACGGCGACCTGGTGTACCGGAGGTCGGCCGTATGAAGTCCCCGAAGTTGGAGCAGCCCATCAGGGTGTTGATCGTCGACGACTCCGCGAGCGGACGTCGCGCCCTGACGCGGCTGCTGGAGGTCTCTCCGGGCATCGAGGTGGTGGGCCGCGCGGCCGACGGCGAAGAGGGGCTCAAGCTGGCGCTGCAGCTCTCGCCCGACGTCATCACGCTCGACCTCGAGATGCCGAAGATGGACGGCTACACCTTCCTGCGGTTGCTCAAGGCCAGCCGGCCGGTGCCGGTCATCGTGGTGTCCTCGTACGCGCACCAGTCCGACGTCTTCAAGGCGCTGCAGCTGGGCGCCGTCGACTTCGTGGCGCGGCCCAGCAGCGGGGAGGCCGGCTACGTCGCGGTGCGCGCCGAGCTGGTGGCCAAGCTGCGCAGCGTGCCCTTCATGCGCAAGCCCGACGGCCGGCCCTCGCAGGTGCGCAAGCAGACCAGGCCGCTGCCGCCGCCGCCCGTCGAGGAAGAGGCGAGGCTGGTGCTCATCGGCGCCTCCACCGGCGGCCCGCCGGCGGTGCAGAAGGTGCTGGAGTCGCTGTCGGGGTTGCCGGTGTGCGTGGTGGTGGCGCAGCACATGCCCGCGCGCTTCACCCAGGCCTTCGCCGACCGGCTCGACCAGTCGTTGTCGTTCCGCGTGAGCGAGGCCGCCGACGGCGACCGCGTGGCGCCCGGGCGGGTGTACGTCGCGCCCGGCGGACGGCAGCTGGAGCTGGAGTGCCGTGACGAGGTGCTGCGGCTCAAGGTGAGCGCGGCGGCGCCCACCGACGCCCACGCTCCGTCGGTCGACCGGCTCTTCACCAGCGCCGCCCGCGTGGCGCCGGCCGGCACCTTCGCGCTGGTGCTGACGGGCATGGGCAACGACGGGAGCCGGGGCGTGCGGGCGCTCGACAAGGCCGGGGCCGAGGTGTGGGCGGAGGCGGAGTCGTCGGCCATCGTCTTCGGCATGCCGGAGGCGGCCATCGGCACCGGCGTGGTGAAGCGCACGCTGGCCCTCGACGAGCTGGGCCCCGCCCTGGCGCGCGCCCTCTCGCCGCGCTGAGCCTCCATCTGACGCGCCTCTGACATCGACCGGCTCCCCCGTTCCAGTGTGGCTGAACGGTGAGAAGAATGAAGCGGCGCGCCCCATGGCGTCGCCAAAGTTCAAACACAAGGGAGTCTTCTGATGCAGCGATGGTGGAGCGTTCTGGTCCTGGGATTGAGCCTCGCGTGCGGGGCGCCGTCGGAGACGACCGACGGTGGCGCGGGCGGTGGTGCCTCCACCGGTGGCGGCACGCAGGCCTCCGGAGGCGGCGACGCGGCAGGCGGGGGGGACGCTGCGGGCGGCGGCGCCGCGGTGGGTGGCGGCTCGGCGGGCGGCTCCGCTGGTGGTG
>CALNBU010000573.1 GCA_937875615.1 uncultured Archangium sp. | reverse complement strand
GGAGGCTGGGGTTGACGCCGCCGGGGCAGCCCGCGAGCGAGGCGTGGGTCGACCTGGTGGCCGGCGCGGTCTACGTGGCGCACTTCACGCCGCCGCCGGTGGTGGTGCCCGAGAAGGCGCGGCGACAGCCGGAGCCGGACGCGGTGGCGCGCGTGCGCGACGAGCTCCTGCGCCAGCGCCCGAAGTTCTCGTCTTGTTACGAGAAGTGGCTGAAGGCGAACCCCTCGGCGCGCGGCGAGGTGACGCTGGAGCTGCAGGTGACGGCGCAGGGCCGGGTGACGCACGCCCGGGTGCAGCAGGGCACGGTGAGCGGCGCGCCGGCAGAGTGCCTCGTCACCGTGGCGAAGATGCTGGTGCTCTCTCCGCTCGGCGCCGACGCGAAGCTCGAGGTGCCGCTGGTGCTGCGCAACGAGTGAGCGCGCTCACGCCTGCGCGGGCGGCGCCGGCTGCTCACCTTTGCGCGGCGGGTACTGCAGCAGCTCGCAGGCGATGGGCCCATTCCACACCGGGAAGCGCTTGTCGGGCCGTCGGCCGAAGGCGCTCTCGAAGGCGGTGTTGCCGGCCAGCAGCGCCAGCCGCCAGCCCTGCCACGCGTCGAGCGACTTCCCCAGGGTGTGGAAGAACGACTTCATGCCCTTCTGCCCGCCCTCGCCGAGGCGCTCGCCGTAGGGCGGGTTGCTGATGAGCAGGCCCGGCGCGCCCGCCGGCGGAGCGGTGCGCAGCACGTCGGCCTCTTCGACCCGCACCGCCGTCGACAGCCCGGCGGCCACCACGTTGCGGCGCACCGCCACCAGCGCGTCTTCGTTGTAGTCGCGCGCGACGAGCTGGAAGGGAAGGGTGCGCTGCTGGGCGACGGCCTCGCGGCGCAGCGTCTCGAGCAGGGGCGCGGCCTGCTTGCTGAACTGCGGCCAGTCTTCGAGCGCGAAGCGGCGCTTGAGGCCCGGCGCGCGCCGCATGGCCAGCCACGCGCCCTCGATGACCAGGGTGCCGCTGCCGCACATGGGGTCGGCCAGCGGCTCCTCGCCGGTGTAGCCGGCGGCCATCAACAGCGCCGCGGCCAGCGTCTCCTTCAGCGGCGCCACCGTGGTCTTGAGCCGGTAGCCGCGCTTGAAGAGCGGCTCGCCGCAGAGGTCGAGCGAGAGCGACAGCCTGGTCTTCGCCAGGTGCGCCACCACGCTCACGGTGGGGTTCTTGGTGTCGACGTCGGGGCGCCAGCCCTGCCGGTCTCGCAGCGCGTCGACGATGCCGTCCTTGATTTTGAGCGCCACGAAACCGGTGTGCGTGTGCTCGGTGTCCTTGAGCGTCGCCTCCACCGCGAAGGTGGTGGTGCGGGAGAGCCAGTCTTCCCAGGGGACCTTCCGCGCCGCCTCGTAGAGCCCCTCGGCGCCGGGCGCGTCGAACTCACCCAGCGGGTAGAGCACGCGCATGGCGATGCGCGAGTGCAGGCAGACGCGGAGAATCTCGTCGAGGGCGGCCATGAAGCGCACGCCGCCGCGGTCCTGGCGGATGCGCTTGCAGCCCTGGGCCTCGAGCTCCTGCGCGAGGAAGGGCTCGGTGCCGCGGGTGCAGGTGGCGAAGAGGGGCAGTCGGACGGCCATGGCGCGCGGCTAGCACGAAAGCCGCTCAGCGCCGCACGAAGCGCACCAGCAGCTTCTCCACCATGTCTCCGGCAGACATGCAGAGGCCGGCGTGCACCGGGGAGAGCTGCAGCACGGTGCTGCGCGGCGCGACGAGCCAGTGGAAGCGCTGGCTGCGGGGGAGCCGGGCGATGGGGCCGGCGCTCGCGTCTCCGGCGGCGACGCGCGGGAAGACGGCGAGGTGGGCCTTCACCTCGTTCACGTCGACGTCCGGCCACAGCGCGGTGAGCCGTCGCTCGTCGAGCTCCACCCGCGCCTCGAGGAAGTCCAGCGTCGGCGAATGCACGATGACGCCCGCGTTGATGAACTCGTCGCGCTCCACGCGGGGCACCACGCGGATGACGGCGTAGTCAAAGTTGCTCGCGGGCACGCTTCGCCTCCGCCAGGAACACCGCCTGCTGTGAGAGCCGCGTCTCGAAGAAGCGCCGGTAGGCGTCGCGCACCGCCGTCGCGTCGGCGAAGCCTGGCTCGTCCTCGAGCCAACCGTCGGGCACGGAGGCCAGCGCGGCGTCGAGCTGCGCCGGGGTCAGCGAGAAGCGCACGGCGTCGAGCGCGTCGGCGAAGGGCAGC
>CALNBU010000572.1 GCA_937875615.1 uncultured Archangium sp. | reverse complement strand
GGGCGATCTGCGCGTCCACTTCCTCGATCTCCTGCTCGGCGCGCTTCAGGGCCGCGGCGGCGTCGTTGTCGGGCGCGACGCCGAACAGGTCATCGCTGCTGTGGACCTTGAAGCCCTCGTATTCATCGAGGGCGTCGTTGGCGAAGCCCTCGACCTTGAGCATCATGCTCTCGGCGCCCTTGTCCATCGGGAGCACCAGGGTGGCGACGTGCTTCGTCGACGGCGCGGCCAGGGCGGTCGCGGCGCACAGTGGAAGCAGCCACAGACTGCGTCGGGAGGCGGTACGTGGTGACGGGGCTGGCTGCGTCATGACACCTCTCTACGGGGCACCCAGGACGATATTGAACGGCCGCGGGCTTTCGGCGACGGCGATGCCGGCCGCTGCGGCACCGCCAGCGACCACCACGCCGACCGCGGTCCAGAACCACCACTTGGTGTAGATGGGCTCGCCGTCACCGGCGGCGCCGGCCCCGGCGACCTCGGCGGGGCGCGGGTTGGCGATGAACTGGGCGATCTGCTTCGCGGAGCCGGTCAGCGCGTCGCCCTCGAGCGAGAGGCCGGTGATGCGGTTGCCGGTCTCCACGTCCCACACCTCGGCCTTGCCGGCCTCGCCCAACACCAGGAAGCGGGTCTTGAGGCGGGTGGCGAGGGTGGTGGCGCTCTCGGGCAGGGTGGCGCGCTTGCCGGCCGCTTCGCTCAGCAGGTTCTCGGCCGCCTCGCGCGCGGCGGTGTGGCCGGCGGTGGCCTTGAGCTGCGCGTTGGCCTGACCGCCGGCGGCGTCGACGTCGGCGAAGAGGCCGGTGGGCTCATACCCGGGCTTGCTGAAGCTCAGCAGGTGGCGGCCCGGGGCCACCTCCGGCGCGTCGGCCACCGGCGTGGTGCCGACGTTCTTCCCCTGCAGCTGCACCGCGGCGCCCTCGGGCGAGGAGTTGATGGCCAGCTTCACCTTGCCCTTACTGGCGAGCTCCTCGAGGGCCTTGTCGAAGGCGGTCTTGACGTCGGCGCCGTAGACCGCCGGGTCGCACACCAGCGAGGGGTTGAAGCGGAGCGCGCGCACGAACTCTTCGGTGCCTTTCTTCGACTGCGCCTTGCCCCCGTTCTGGATGGCGAGCGCCCCGAGATAGAAGTGGATGTTGCCCAACCCCGCCGCGTCGACCGCCGACGGGTGTTGGATGTAGTACTCCAGCGCTTCGTTCCACTTCGAGATGGAGGCGTCGTAGTCGAGGTCGTCGTAGGCCTGCTTCGCCTCGCTCACCAGCTTCGCGCCCTGCGTGTCGGCGGGGGCGGCGGGGAAGGTCTCGTTGAGGTCGAGCAGCGGGGTGCCCTCGTCCTTCAGGGCGCGGGTGAGCGCCGCTTCCTGCGGGCCCTGCACGAAGACCGCGGCCTTCGACGGGAGTTGAACGGCGGAGGCGCCCTCGGGCGTGGCGGTCAGCGTCAGCAGAAGGAGTGAAATCACGCCCGGCAGTCTAGGCGCGAAGTGGCGCCACGTCATGAACGGTTTGCGTCAAGTTTCTGGACGCGATCGATCATTCAAGTATGGTGCGCGCCTCAGGGCTGTAGCAGGTGCTTCAAGCGCCGCAACATTGCATAAAATCGAGGGATTTTTTGAGCAACACTGAACAGATGAGCATGGGCTTGGGAGGCGGCAACGGGCGCGGAAAGCGCGGCGACTCGGGCGGCGGAGGCGGCGGCGCTCGACCCATCAGCCTCGCCGAGGAGGCGCGGCGCCGGTACCTCAACTACGCCCTCTCGGTCATCACCAGCCGCGTGCTGCCCGACGTGCGCGACGGCCTCAAGCCGGTGCAGCGCCGGATTCTCTACGGCATGTGGAACGAGAACGTCACCGCCGACGCGCGCTACCGCAAGTGCGCCAACGTGGTGGGGGTGGTGATGGGTCAGTTCCACCCGCACGGCGACCAGTCGATCTACGACGCCATGGTGCGCCTCGCGCAGGACTTCTCCCTGCGCTACCCGCTCGTCGACGGGCACGGCAACTTCGGCTCGCTCGACGGCGACGCGCCCGCGGCCATGCGCTACACCGAGGCCCGGCTGGCGCGGCTGTCCGACGAGCTGCTGGGCGAGCTCCAGCAGAAGACGGTGGGCTTCCGGCCCAACTACGACGGCACCAAGCAGGAGCCGACGGTGCTCCCGTCGAAGGTGCCCCAGCTGCTGATGAACGGCACCACCGGCATCGCGGTGGGCATGGCGACCAACATCCCGCCGCACCACCTGGGCGAGCTCCTCGAGGCGTGCCTCGAGCTCATCGCCAACCCGCAGCTCGAGACGAAGGATCTCCTCAAGCACGTCAAGGGGCCCGACTTCCCCACCGGCGGGCAGATCCTCAACTCCCGGAAGGAGCTGCGCGACATCTACGAGACGGGGCAGGGCGCGGTGCGGCTGCGCGGCGAGTGGAAGCTCGAAGACCGGGCCCGCGGCGGCCAGAACATCGTCATCACCTCCATCCCCTACACGGTGAACAAGTCGACGCTGGTGACGCGCATCGGAGAGATCATCTCCGAGCGGAAGCTGCCGGCGCTGACCGACGTGCGCGACGAGTCCACGGCGGAGGTGCGCGTGGTGCTGGAGC
>CALNBU010000571.1 GCA_937875615.1 uncultured Archangium sp. | reverse complement strand
CTCCTCCAGCAGGACCGAAGGGTGCAGCGCGCGCAGCGCCGCTCCCGGCACCACGCCCAGCTCCTCCTGGAGAACGCGGCGGCCCTGCTCGTACACGCGCACGTCGCAGCCGGAGGCAGGATTCTCGGAGGTCTCCAGCAGCTCGCCGAGTCCCAGCTGCCGCTCGAGCGCCGGCAGCCCGCGCACGCCGCGGCTGGTGTTCGAGCCGGCGTCACGCGGGCCGGCGTCGGAGAGGAGCACCATCAGCTGCGCCGCCTCGCTCGCGCCGAAGCGACCGGTCTGCGCCAGGCCGACGTGGGTCTGCAGCGCGCGCACCGCCGCGGCGACCTCCATGCCGTAGACGCCGTCCGCGCCGCCCACCGGGAGCCCGAGCGACGCGAGGCCGGTCTTCTCCGCGACCAGCATCAGCGCGCGCTGGAGCACCTCGACCGAAGGGCCCTTGGCGCCCAGCTCCAGCGAGACGGAGCCGCCGAGCATCAGGAAATACTCGCTGGTGTCGAAGGGCGAGGCCTCGGCCGGCTGGGCCAGGCGACGGTCGCCGTTGACGAAGATGTCGCCCCCGCGGGTCAGCGGCGAGGCGGAGACCAACGTGGCGGGCACATCCGACCCCCGCGCGTCCGTGCGGACGGGAGGCGTGGACTGCGCTGCGTGGGTCTGGACCTTGAGGCCGTTGCGGATGATCATCACATTCCCCCTCGTACATTGCGTACGTAAAACTCCAAGCACCTACAGTGTAGGTCCTTGTAGCCACATCTTCGGGCGAATCGCGGGGCTGTTGCAGGCTGTTTCCGTCAAGCTTTTTGACATCCCACGTCATGGCGCGGCGGCTGATACGGTGTCCCTGTACGGCGCCGTCGCCGTTCCCAAACTGAAGAAGAGTCGGGTCCCCCATGGAGTCCACCGTTCCCCCTGCGCCGACCCCTGTCCCCTCGCAGGAGTTCCATGCCGTCCCTGCCAACGGGTCCCCCGAGGTCGCCGTGGCACCGATCGGCCCCCGGACCCCGACGCTCCTGGAGCGCGGCAGCGTGATGGCCTTCTTCGCCGCGTGCGCCGGCCTGTGTTGGACGATCTGGCGGCAGACCGAAGGATTCGGCTGGTTGTGGGTGCTGCTGCTCGCGACGCTGGGCTTCGTCCTGGCGGATCTGGTGAGTGGCCTCGTGCATTGGGGGTTCGACACCTGGGGCCGCCGCGACACGCCGATCCTCGGGCCGACCTTCATCGTCCCCTTCCGGGTGCACCACGACGATCCCATGGACATCACCCGCCACGGCTTCGCGGCCACCAATGGGCACAACTGCTTCGTAAGCCTGCTGGTGCTGGTGCCGGCCCTGCTGCTGCCGTCGACGTGGGCCATCACCCCGCTGGTGCAGGCGCTGATCCTCTCGCTGAGCCTGGGCGTCCTGGCCACCAACCAGTTCCACAAGTGGTCGCACACCGAGCAGGTGAGCCCGCTGGTGGCGCGGCTCCAGGCGTGGCACGTGGTGCTGGGGCGCGAGCACCACCAGGTCCACCACACCTTCCCGTACCACCGGCACTACTGCATCACGACCGGCTGGCTGAACCGGCCGCTGGACGCGATGGGCTTCTTCCGCAAGCTGGAGTGGCTCATCGAGCGGGTGACGGGCGTCGCGCCGCGCACCGATGACCTGGGACACACCCCGCCCAAGGCCGATCCCTCGGCCACCTGAGCTCGGCTCACGCGCGGCCGGGGGCTTGCGATGACGGCCCCTCGCTGAAGGAGCGAGCGGGCGGCATCCCATGGCGGGGGGCCCTCCGCGGCCCAAGCGTTGAGCGCTGAAGGGACGTCCTGCGGCGACCGGGAGGGACCGGCGGGCCGTTCCGAGAAGGAGGACGGATGTCGCCGACCCCGTTCACGCTGTTGGGACAGGTGCCCCAACCCCCGAGCGCACCCGGCCAGTTTTCGAGCTGGATGGTCTGGCTGCTGTTATTCGCCGCGGTGGTGCTGGTGCTGCTCGCCATGAGCCGCAGACAGGACCGGCGCCGGTGATGCGGGGCTGCTGCGAATCATCCGCTCTGCTGACGCGCGCCAGAAGCTGCGTCAGCGTCGCGAGCGCAAACGGAGTCCGCCTCCGGGAGGAATCGTCCTAAGTAGGACCTATGTGGATTGAGCTGGCCATCATCGTGGCCCTGACCCTGTTGAACGGTGTCTTCGCGGGAGCCGAGCTCGCGATCATCTCGCTCCGCAAGACGCGCCTCCAGGAGCTGGTCGACTCCGGCAGCTCGCGCGCGGTGGCGGTCCGCACCCTGCGCGAGAAGCCCGAGCGCTTCCTGGCGACGGTGCAGATCGGCATCACCGTCATCGGCGCGACCGCGGGCGCCTTCGGTGGTTCCTCGCTCGCCGTCCGCCTCTCGCCGCTGCTGGTCGGGTTCGGGTTGCCGGAGGCCTCCGCCCATTCCGCCGCGCTGGCGATCGTCGTGGCGCTGATCTCGTACCTCTCGCTGGTGCTCGGCGAGCTGGTGCCCAAGTCGCTCGCGCTCAAGTTCAGCGAGGGCTACGCGCTGTGGGTCGCGCCGCCGCTGCGCCTGCTCTCCGGCGTCTTCCGACCCCTGGTGTGGCTGCTCACCGCGAGCTCCAACATCTTCCTCAAGCTCTTCGGGGACAGCACCAACTTCACCGAGAGCCGCGTCTCGCCCGACGAACTGCAGAGCATGGTCGAAGAGGCCGCGCGCGTCGGGACGCTCGACGCGAACGCGGGTGAGATCGCCAGCCGCGCCTTCGACCTGGGTGATCTCTGGGTGTCCGAGAGCATGGTGCCCCGCAGCGAGATCGTCGCCCTGCCCCGCCGCGCCAACGCCGAAGAGGTGCGCCGCGTGTTGCTCGAGCAGTCGCACTCGCGCATGCCGGTCTACGAGGGGACCATCGACAACATCGTGGGCTACGTGCTCGCCAAGGACCTCTTCTCGCTGGTGCTGGAGAAGGAGCTCATCGTGCTCGAGGACGCGCTGCGCCCGGTCTTCTTCGTCCCCGAGACCAAGCCCGCGATCGACGCGCTCAAGGAACTGCAGAAGCGCCGCACGCAGATGGCGATCGCGGTCAACGAGCTCGGCGGCGTGGAGGGATTGGTGACGGTGGAGGACCTCGTCGAGGAGGTCGTCGGCGACATCTTCGGGGAGAACGACCTTCCCGAGGAGCTGGTGGTCGACCAGCCCGACGGGTCGATGATCGCCCAGGGCGACGCGCCGCTGCGTGAGCTCAACCGCGCGCTGGACGCAGAGTTCCCCGACGACGAGGGCGTCTCCACGTTGGCCGGCCTGGTGATGTTGCTGGCGGGACGGATCCCCGAGAAGGGCGCGGTCTTCCACACCGAGGAAGGCTGGGCGCTCGAGGTCATCGACGCCACCCCGCGCCGCGTGCGCAGCATTCGACTTCGCCGCCCCGACCCCAGGGACGAGACGGACGCCGCGGGCAACCCGGCCGACGACGCGCGGTCCTGAGGCCCTGACGCCTTCCGGCTCGGCGCGTCGCAGCACAGCGTCCGCTCGGCGCGTGCAGCGCAGCCTTCCGGTCAGCGCT
>CALNBU010000570.1 GCA_937875615.1 uncultured Archangium sp. | reverse complement strand
ATCCGCGGCGTGCTGAACGTGGCGGCGGTGAAGGCCCCGGGCTTCGGCGACCGCCGCAAGGCCATGCTGGAGGACATCGCGGTGCTGACCGGCGGCAAGCTGATCGCCGAGGATCTCGGCCTCAAGCTCGAGAGCGTCAGCCTGAACGATCTCGGCCGCGCCAAGCGCATCAAGATCGACAAGGACAACACCACCATCATCGACGGCGTGGGTGAAGAGAAGGACATCCAGGCCCGCGTGAAGCAGATCCGCGCGCAGATCGACGAGACCAGCTCCGACTACGACCGCGAGAAGCTGCAGGAGCGCCTCGCCAAGCTGGTCGGCGGCGTGGCGGTCATCAACGTCGGCGCGGCCACCGAGACCGAGATGAAGGAGAAGAAGGCTCGCGTCGAGGACGCGCTCAACGCCACCCGCGCGGCCGTCGAAGAGGGCATCGTCCCTGGCGGCGGCGTGGCCTTCATCCGCTCGCTCAAGTCGCTCGACTCGGTCGAGGTGTCGGCCACCGAGAAGTTCGGCATCGACATCATCCGCCGCGCGCTCGAGGAGCCGCTCCGCCAGATCTCGGCGAACGGCGGCCTCGAGGGCAGCGTGATCGTGAACAAGGTCAAGGAAGGCACCGGCGCGTTCGGCTTCAACGCCGGCAACGGGAACTTCGAGGACCTGCTCGCCGCGGGCGTCATCGACCCGGCCAAGGTGTCGCGCTGCGCCCTGCAGAACGCGGCCTCGGTCAGCTCGCTGATGCTCACCACCGAGGCGATGGTCGCCGAGAAGCCCAAGGAAGACTCGGGTCCGGCGATGCCCCCCGGCGGCGGCATGGGCGGTATGGGCGGCATGGGAATGTGATTCACCCTCACCGGTGACTCAAGCGCGGCCTCCGGCTCTCACCAGCCGGGGGCCGTCGTGTTTCTGCAGCTCAACGCAGCCGGGAGAGGCGCTCTTCCGCGGCCGCCAGCACCGCGTCGCTCTTGCAGAAGGCGAAGCGGGCCAGCCCGTGCATCGCCGGGGCATGCGCTGGCGAGCAGAAGACCGAGGGCGGGATGGCCGCCACCCCGTGCTCCAGCAGCAGCCGGCGGCAGAACGCCACGTCGTCCTCGCTCGCGCGGCGGAAGGCGTCGGTGCGCGCCAACAGGAAGTACGCGCCCTCGCAGGGCAGCACCTCGAAGCCGGCGCGCGACAACGAGCCCGCGAGCAGATTCTTCCGCCGCGCATAGTCGTCCACGAAGCGCACGAAGTGGGCGTCGGGCAGCGCCAGCGCCCGACCGATGGCGAGCTGAAACGGCGCCGGCGTCGAGAACGTCGTCCACTGATGCACCTTCTGCACCGCCGACACCAGCCGCTCGGGGCCCAGGTGCCAGCCGACCTTCCACCCCGTGAACGAGAACGACTTGCCCCCGCTGGAGACGGTGAGCGTGAAGTCGTCGAAGCCCGGCAACGTCGCGGGCCGCAGGTGGCGCGCGCCCTCGAAGACCAGGTGCTCGTACACCTCGTCGCTCACCAGCACCGCGCCGCTGCGACGGGTCAGCTCGCCGATGCGCAGCAGCTCCTCGCGCGTGAAGACCTTGCCGGTGGGGTTGTGCGGCGTGTTGAGCAGCACCAGCCGGGTCTTCGAGCTGAAGGCCCCCTCGAGCTCCGCGTCGTCGAACCACCACGTCAGGTGGGCGACGTCGGGCGGCCGCAGGCGCACGAAGCGGGGCACCGCGCCCGCCAGCTGCGCGCTCGCCAGGTACGCGTCGTAGGTCGGCTCGAAGAGCACCACCTCGTCGCCGGGATCGGTGAAGGCCAGCAGCGCGGCGTAGAGGGCCTCGGTGGCGCCCGCGGTGACGCCCACCTGCCCGTGCGCCTCGACGCGCTGCCCATAGAAGCGCAGCGCGTGCGCGGCCACCGCCTCGCGCAGCGCCGGCGTGCCCTGCGTCATCGCATATTGATTCGCGCCCGCGCGGATGGCGTCGATGGCGGCCTGCGCGATCTCCTCCGGCCCTTCGAAGTCCGGGAAGCCCTGCCCCAGGTTGACCGCGCCGTGCTGCGCGGCCAGCCGGGAGAACTCCGAGAACACCGTGGGACCGAAACCTGCGACGCGCGCGCTCTCCATGCGCGCTCCTCTACTTCACCAGCAGCCAGATCGTCGCTGCCGCGACCAGGGCCGCCGCCCCCCAGAGCGCCCACCGCTGCTGGCGCGCGCGCGGCGGAGCCACCGCTGACGCCGGCGCCACCAACAACGACGGGTTGGTCGTCACCCGGCCTCGCCCCTCCACCGGGTTGGGCCCCGCCTCGTTCAACAGCATCCGCAGGTGGGCGATGATCCGATCATCCCCCTGGTAGGGCCGCAGCGCGCTGGCCACCCGCTCCAGCCGCGTCGGGTCCGCGAAGAGATCTGGCTCGATCCGCTCGCCCTGGCGCGAGACGTCGGAGGCGCCGGCGGTGGAAAGGCCCTGGCCCCGCCGCCAGATGACGACGTCCTCGAAGAGCGTGAACTCCTGCCGCACCACGTGCCCATCGACGTCCAGCTCGCTCACCAGCTCCGCGTTGCGGGCCCCGCGGTGCCAGACCTTTCGCAGGCCCTTCTCGTCGGCGGGCGCCTCCACCGCGCGGATACGAAACATCGACGCGATGGCCGCCTGACGCTCCTGGGATGTGCGCTGGGCTGCCATGACCGGGGCGCGACGGTACCCGAGAACGATCGCCCGCGCGCGCCTCGCGCCTCAGGGCGGTGCCACGTCCCGCGACACCAGCTCCGCGAGCGCCCGGCGGTCGAGCTTCCCGGTGGCGTTGCGCGGCACCGCCGCGACGCGGAGCCAACGGCGCGGCAACTTGAAGCCCGCCAGACGCGCGCGCGCCCAGTCGATGAGCGCCTCGTCGGAGCGCTCGCTGGTCACCAGCACCGCCACCGGCACCTGCCCCCAGATCTCGTCGGCGCGGCTCACCACCGCCACGTCCTGGATCGACGGGTGCTCCCGGAGCACCGCTTCGATCTCCGCCGGGTAGACGTTCTCGCCGCCGGAGACGATGAGGTCGCTGCGCCGCGCATAGATGACGAGGCGCCCCCGCGCGTCGAGCGCGCCGAGGTCCTTCGTGTGCAACCACGGACCGTGGGCCGGCGCCACCGTGGGTCCACGCACCTCGATCTCTCCGACGCCGTCGGCGTCGGCGTTGACCACCCGCACCTCGACGCCCTCCAGGGGAGTCCCCGCACTCTGCCCATCGGCGTCGTCGGGCGCCTCGGCGGTGACCTGACTGCACGCCTCAGTCAGCCCGTAGGTCTGCAACACCGGCAACCCAGCCCGGCGGGCGCGCGCCAGCTGCGCTCCCGACATCGGCCCGCCGCCGATCAACGCCGCCTTCACCCCGGAGAACGGGATGCCCGCGCGGTGCGTCAGCAGGCGATCGAGCATGGTGGGCACCAGGCTCACGTGCGTCACCCCGGCGTCCAGCGCGGCACAGGCCCGCGCGGCGTCGAACTGCGGCTCCAACACCAGCGAGGCGCCGTACACCGCGCAGCGGTACGCCATGGCCAGCGCCCCGACGTGGAAGAGCGGCATCACGCACAGCCAGCGCTGCGCGAAGGTGTCGCCCAGGCGCAACCCGCTGGCACGGGCGTTGGCCTGAAAGTTGGCCCGGGAGAGCCCCACCAGGCTGGGCGTCCCGGTGGTGCCGGAGGTGAACAGCGCCGCGAGCAGCGCCGCGTCATCGCCGGGCACGCCTTCGTACCCCGCGTCGGCAGGCGAGAGCGTCAACGGCGCGCCACCGGGGAGCTGCCCCAGCGCGACGCGCGGCGCGGCGGCCGCCAGCAGGGGCGCGAGCTCCGCCTCGGTGAGGCGGGTGTTGATCGGCACCAGGGTGGCGCCCACCCGCGCCGCGCCGAAGAAGAACCACACCACCTCGGGAGCGTTCGGCGCCCGGAGCGCGAGGCGATCTCCGGCGCGCACCCCCAGCGAGCTCAACCGCCGGGCCGCGGCGGATACGCTGCAAAAGAAAATGGCCAGTCGCGAAGCGGAGCGCGGGATCTCCCGGCGCCCGCTCCGCAGCGCGGGCCACCGGACAGCGCAGGCTGTTCACGGCACGCCCCAGCCGGTGGCCTGCGGCAGGGTGATCTCACCGCCCACCGGCGTGAAGGGATCCTCGCGCATGCCCTCGAACAGCTCCACCGTCGACAGCCCGTGCGCCCAGTCGGCCGCGGGCAACACCGAGGCCAGGTGCGCGGCCGCGGCCCGGGCGATGGGGCCGTCCATCAACGTGGTGACGTAGGCGCTCATGCCCGCCTGGTGCGCCTGCGCGTGAAAAACGCCGTGCACAAAAGAGAAATTGAGGATCTGCGCGCGCAAAACCGCTACCTGCTGCTGCAAAAAA
>CALNBU010000569.1 GCA_937875615.1 uncultured Archangium sp. | reverse complement strand
ACGTTGCGCAGCGGCTCCTCGCCGCGCAGCAACACCTCCAGCTCGTCGCCGTTCTCGAGCGACTCCAGCGCCAGCTTCACGCGCACGTAGGTCATGGGGCACACCTCCCGGGTGATGTCGATGCGCATGGCTCGTCGCTCAATACCGGCTTCCCACCCGCACCGCACGCCGGACAGTCCGCGCGGCGCCGCACGTTGATGGAGCGAAAGGAGAGCGCGCGGCCGTCGAGCACGTGGAGCTGCGCCAGACCGACCGCCGCGTTCGGGCGCAGCGCCACCTGCGCCTGCAGCCCGCCCACCAGGCCGGCCATCGAGCCCAGCACGCCCGCCTGCGCGCAGGTGGGGGCGTCGGCGGGCGCGGTCTCGAAGAGGCACCGCAGACACGGCCCGCCGGGCTGCACCCGCATCACCAGCCCCTCGAAGCGCAGCACGCCCGCGTAGACCAGCGGCACGCCGGTGAGCACCGCGGCGTCCGAGAGGAGGAACTTGGTGTCGACGCCGTCGGTGCAGTCCATGGCCACCTCGTGGGCGGCGAACAGCGCCTCGGCGTTGGCGGCGGTGAGGCGCTCCGGCCGGAGCTCCAGCGCCAGCTCAGGGAACGCCGCGCGGAGCTTCTCCGCGGCCGAGTCCACCTTGCGGCGCCCGAGATCTCCGTCGAGGTGCAGCGGCTGACGGTGGAGGTTGGAGAGCTCCACCACGTCGGGGTCGATCAACGTCAGGCGCCGCACCCCCGCCGCGGCCAGGCTGAGGGCCGCCGGGCAGCCCAGGCCGCCGACGCCCACCACCAGCGCAGACCGGGGCACACCGTACATCACCGCTTCATGCCGACTCGCCGCCGCGCCCGCAACCCGGCTGCGCGCGGGTGTTTCGCCGCGTCGCTGCGCTTTTGGCTAGGGTCTGCCCACCGTGCAGCGCGAAGACAACCGCCGGGCCCGCGTGCAGGCGGTGCTCGAAAAACGTGGCCTCACCCAGCAGGTCTCCGCCGAGGAGGCGTCGAACTCCTGGACCCACGACCGCTTCGTCGCGCGCGCCCGCGCCCTCTTCTACGCCCGCCTGATGTTCCTCGGGCTGGGGCTGGCCATCCTCGGGCTGCCCGTGTGGCGCGCGTACTTCGGCTTCGGGCCCCTGGCCTTCACCGCGTGGGGCGTGATGCTCACCTACACGGTGGCGAACTACCTGGTGCTGGCCCACCCCCGCGCCGGCAGGCTCGTCACCTACATCACGCTCTGCTTCGACCTCGCGGTGATGGTGGTGATCGTGGTGAAGCCACACTTCGGCGGCGGCCTCGCCAACCCGCTGTTGGCGACGCAGCTGCTCTTCACCATGCTCTTCGCGCTCCTCTTCCCGCGACCGCTGGCCATCCTCCCTCCCTTGCTGGCGCTGCCCATCACCGCTCGCCTTGATCAGCTCCTGGATCGCAGCCCCACCGCCGTCGAGGTGCTGACGCTGATCTGGTACCTCGCGCTCAACTTCATCGTCATCTACGTGCTGGTGTACCTCAACGAGCGGGAGGTCAGCTCGCACCGCGAGGTGGTCTCGCTCCAGGGAGATCTCAAGGAGCTGGCCGTCATCGAAGAGCGCAACCGGCTCGCCAGGGAGATCCACGACGGCCTGGGGGCCAGCCTCAGCTCGCTCATCATCCAGTCCGAGTACGTCACCCGGTTGACGCGCGAGGATCAGGTCCGCGCCGAGATGGTCGAGCTGCGCCAGTCGGCCGAGGAGGCCATCGAGGAGCTGCGGCGCAGCCTGCAGATGATGCGCGAAGACTTCGACCTCGCGCACGGCGTCGAGGACTACGTGAAGACCTTCGGCGACCGGACCCAGCTCCCCGTGCACTTCTCCCACTCGGGCACCCTGCTGAACCGGCTCCAGCCAGAGACCGCGTTGGCGCTGTTCCGGGTGCTGCAGGAGCTGCTGTCGAACGCCGCCAAGCACGCGCAGGCGCGGCACATCGAGGTGAAGCTCCACTTCGCGAGCGACACGGTGCACCTCTCGGTGAAAGACGACGGCAAGGGCTTCGACCCCTCCACGCCGCACCCCGGTCACTATGGCCTCATCAACCTCCGGGAGCGCGCCAACAAGCTGGGCGGCGAGGTCACCATCGAGGCCAGCCCCGGCGCTGGCGTACACATCACCTTCTCTGCCCCCGTGAGCTGACCATGAGCGACGAGACCCCGAGCCCTGCCCCGCCTGTCCCCGCCGCACCCATCCGCGTCTTCGTGGTGGAGGACCAGACCAAGATCCTCAAGAACCAGCTCAAGCTGCTGGAGGCCAGCACCGAGCTGTCGATCATCGGCACCGCGCTCTCCGGCGAGACCGCGCTGGAGGAGGTCCGCAGGCTGAAGCCCGACGTGCTGCTGCTCGATCTCGGGCTGCCGCGCATGAGCGGCATCGACGTCACCCGCGCGGTGAAGGCCGAGTTCCCCCAGATCGAGATCCTGATCTTCACCATCTTCGATGAGGAAGACAAAGTGCTGGAGGCCGTCCAGGCCGGCGCGTCGGGCTACCTGCTGAAGGGCACCACCGCCGACCGCATGATCGAGGCCATCAAGGAGGTCTGCGCCGGGGGCACCGTCATTCAGCCCAGCCTGGCGCGACGCCTGCTGAAACACTTCCGCGTCCCGGAGACCGTCCCCGCCACCGCGCCGGTGCTGCAGGAGGAGCCGGAAGGAAAGAAGCTCTCTGCGCGCGAGTCGGAGATCCTCCAGCTCATCGCCAAGGGCGTCTCCAACAACGAGGCGGCGCAGCTGCTCGGCCTGTCGAAGGCCACCATCCGCACCCACCTCGAACACATCTACCGCAAGCTCGAGGTCACCAACCGCGTCGAGGCCGTCACCGAGGGCCTCCGCAAGGGCATCATCCAGGTCTGACCGCAGCCCTCGCCGACCCCCCACAAAAGGAAAAGCCGCACGCGCCCTTGAAGGCACGTGCGGCTCACCAGGCGGTCCTTCAGAGGCAGAAGCCGACGAAGGCGCCGGTGCTGCTGGTGACCCGCGTGCAGGTCTTGCCACCAGCGCAGGTCGCGTTGGGACGCGTCGCGCAGCTGGCCGGCGCCGTGCCGCCGTCGGTGGGGCTGCAGGTCAGGTCGCAGACCGCGGTGCATCGGGCCTCCGCGTTGCCATCGCCCGCCGAGGTGCACATCTGGCCCGACGCGCAGGTCGCGCCACGGAAGGGGTCGACCTCGTCGCACGGCTGACCGAGCGTCGCGGTGGTGGCGTGCTGAGGAATGCAGACACCCTCGCCGTCCAGCGTCAGGGTCAGCTCGCCGGTGGCCTGCGTGGGAACACAGCTGGCCGGCGTCGTGCCCTCGTCTGCGCAGGTGCCCGCGTCGGCGCTGAACACGTTGCAGCGCTTCATGCACGCACCGAGCACCGAGTTGGAGTTCGGATCCTGGTAGCGGTGGTAATTGACGCAGGCCTCGTCGGCGTTGCACGCCGGGGTCTGCGCATAACCAAACGCCGGAGGCTGCGCGTTGCAGGTCTTGCGGCACAGGCCCTCGTTCCCCTGATGCGTAGGAACGCAGGTGAGGCCGGTGTTGCACTGCGTGGCCACGGTGCCCAGCGAGGTGTCGAGCGCGCAGCGCTCGTTGAGGTTCGCGGTGCCCGGGGGCAGGCAGATCTCGTAGGCGTAGTTGCCGCGCGCCCACAGGCGGAAGAATGAGTAGCCGCAGTTGCCGGTGCCCTGACCGGGCGCGTCGGTGACGACGGCGGCGCCGTTCGAGAAGCTCTTCACGAGGCAGGTGTTGCCGGCCGCCACGATGCGGCGGATGGGCCCGCCCACGCCGCCATCGGCCAGCTCCGCCAGCACCAGGCCGCCATCGCCATCGGCCACGTGCTGATCGCACGCGTAGTCGGCGCCGAACAACCGCGCCGGGAGGCAGCCGATGCTCGAGCACACCTCGCCACGGTTGCACTGGTTCTCGTTGGTGCAGGTGCGCAGACACACGCCGGTGCCGCCGCCGAAGAGCTGGTCGTTGCAGGTCCAGCCGGTGGGACACCGCGCGGTGGTGCTGCCCACCACGCACTGCTCGAGCTGCACGGGGCTCTCGCAGGCGCCGTTGCGGCACCACTCGCCGTTGATCTGGCAGGTATCGGAGCCGCCGGTGAGGCTGACCTGACAGGCGCACGCGCCCGCGCGGCACGTGGTCTCGCCGGGCTCACAGAGATTTCCGCCGCACTCGAAGCGGTTCTCCACGCACTCGTGCACGCCGGGAGAGGTCTCGCGGCACTGGCTGTTGTTTCCGCACGTGGGGTTGGTGCAGGCGCTGACGCAGGTGCGGAGCTCGGCATCACAGATCTGCCCCTCGGCGCAGCCCCCGGAGCACGCGGCCTTCGCAGGTGGGTTGCCTGCATCGAAGCCAGGGCCGGCATCTTCAGGAGTGGGGGTGACCGGGCAAGCGGTGAAGACCAACGCCAGCGCGGTGACGACGACGCTCAGGCTGCGAGAACGCATGGGGAAAATGCCTCGTTGAAGAGAGAACGGCCTCAAGGAAGGGGCGCTTTAGGAGTTGGCATGTAGGGTGTCAACACACGAGTCACCAACTGACGGTGATGCCGCCGGTGAGGGTGTGAAAGGACTCTTCCCCCACACCGCCGCATTGGGTGTTGTCGCACACGGTCCATTTCTGCCCCTGCCCCTTGTATTGATCGGTGTACGTCGCGAACCGCCAACGCAGGGTGTAGCCGAGGCCGCCGGTGGGCCAGTGCAGCAGCTCTCCCGCCAGGCCCGCCTCCAATCCGAAGCCCGACGAGACCACGCCGCCGGTGCTGTCCTGGAGGTTGCCGTAGCCGATGATCTGCTCGCGGCCGGGCCCGGGGTTGATGAACACGCTGCCGCCGAGCTCGACGCGGACCTGATGGATGATGGGGATCGCCGCGTCGAAGCCGATGAGCCCGTGCCCCACCCGGTTGCTGGAGGGCAACGACACGTTGGCCTCGATGGGCACCACGAAGTCGCGGATTCCCACCCCGCCGCGCAGGCCCACCCAGCCCAGCGGCTGCTCCGGGTTCCCCAGCGGGTACCCGCCCGTCGGGAACCCCATCTGGAAGTGGTAGCGCCAGGTGAGCTGACCGGTGAAGCCCAGGTCGGTCAGCGTCACCACCTGCGCCTCGCCTGCCCCCTGGGTGTTCTCTTCGATGATGCGGGTCTCGGACCACCCGTGCTGAAAGTTGACCAGCACCCCGAAGCCCTGGGCGACGAAGCTGTCGAGGCGCGCCAGCGGAAAGAGCTCCGCGTTCAGCGCCAGCCCGGGGTAGCCGAAGCCCTTCCCCGCCTCCGGGGGCGTGAAGTTGATGGTGATCCCCACCGGCTTGCTCTGCATCAGCTCGTACTCGCGGCAGGTCTTCACCCCCGGCCGCAGACATTGGTCTCTGCGCACCGTGGCCGGCCCCACCGACAACCGGAACAGTGGCACCGGCAGCCGCTTGCGCCGCAGCCGGCGGTTGGGATCATCGAGATCGGCGTCGCGCTCGGGCTCCTCCCCGACGGCAGGGCCCGTCACCACCCCCACGTTCCCCGCAGCGTCGGTCCGGGTGAGGTCGAGCCCCACGTCCTCCGCTGCCGATGTCTCCTCTTCGGGCGCCTCGACCAGCGCCTCCTGCGGCGTACCGGCCGCCTGCTCGCCGGCGGCGGCGATGGCGCGGGCCAGCTTCTCTGCGAAGTCATCGCTGAGCCGGCCGCGCGTCAGCGGCAGGGTCTTCTCCCACAGCAGCTGCCCCGCGCGATCGTAGATGACGACGTGGTACCGGCCCTTCACCACCTCGCCGCCCACCGCCGCGTCGAGCTTGATCCCCTTCGCCGCCCGCGCCACCCCCACCGGGGTCATCGCCGACGCGCCGGTCATCTTCCGCTTCGCGGCCGCGCTCCGGTACTCCTTGAGGCCCACCAACGACACCGCGCTGCGCGCCGCCCTCGACGAAGCGGCCAAGAACGATCTGCGCCCGCAGGCGGCCCTGGGCGTCGCCGTCGACCTCGAGAATGACCACCCGCTGGGCGAAGGCCGGGATCGACAACAGCAGGAGCAGCAGGGACACGCGCATCGGCACCGCCTTAAAACGACTTCGGCGCGCAGGTTCAACCCCGCGACAGACCTGTCGCGCGCGCGCGTCGCTTCACGGCAGCGGGGCGTAGCGGAGCGTCAACACCGCCGGCGTCCCCGCGGCGTCGTAGTACTCGAGGAGCATCAGCTTGTAGACGTTCCCCTCGTCGCTGCGCACCAACGGGG
>CALNBU010000568.1 GCA_937875615.1 uncultured Archangium sp. | reverse complement strand
GCGGCGCGCGCCGGGCATCAAAGAGTGAGGTCTGTCCGCCGTCTCCGGTCTTCGTATAAATCTTCACGTCGTCGCTCCTTCTCGCGCCAGGTCGATGAAGGTGACCCCCTCGGTGATGCCCGGCGCGCGCCGCAGCTCCCGCCACCCGTGGAGGTCCACCTCGGGGAAGAACACGTCGGCCTCCACCTCCCGGTCGATGAAGGTGAGGAAGAGCTGCGTGGCCCGCGGGAGCGCCTCCCGGTACAGCTGGGCGCCGCCGATGACGAAGGGCAGCGGCTCGTCGGCCACCAGCGCCAGCGCCGCATCGAGCGACGGCGCCGTCTCGCAGCCCTCGAAGCGCGCCGGGCTCCGGGTCAGCACCACGTTTCGCCGCCCGGGGAGCGCCCGGCCGATGGACTGGTGCGTGGCCCGGCCCATCAGCAGGGCGTGGCCCATGGTGAGGGCCTTGAAGCGCTGGAGGTCCTCGGGCACGTGCCAGGGGAGCCGGCCCCGCAGCCCGATGCCCCGGTTGCGCGCGTGCGCCACGATGAGCGCCAGCGGCCTCACACCGCCACCGGGGCCTTGATGGCCGGGTGCGGCTCGTAGCCCTCGAGCGTGAAGTCCTCGAAGACGAAGTCGAAGAGCGAGGTGCGCTGCGGGTTGAGCTTCATGCGCGGCGGCGGCCGGGGCGCGCGCGAGAGCTGCTCCTGCGCCTGCTCCAGGTGGTTGGAATAGAGGTGCACGTCGCCGAAGCTGTGCACGAAGTCGCCGGGGCGCTTGCCGCTGGCCTGGGCCACCATCATCGTCAGCAGCGCGTAGCTGGCGATGTTGAAGGGCACGCCGAGGAAGAGGTCGGCGCTGCGCTGGTAGAGGTGGCACGAGAGCTCGTCGTCCTGCACGTGGAACTGGAAGAGCGTGTGGCAGGGCGGCAGCGCCACCTGGTCCGCCTCCTTCGGGTTCCACCCCGAGACGATGAGCCGGCGGCTCTCGGGGCGGTCGCGGAGGTCATCCAGCACCCGTTGGAGTTGGTCGACGCCGTCGCGCGCCCAGGTGCCGTCGGCCTGCGCCGTGGCGCCGAAGTTGCGCCACTGGTGGCCATACACCGGCCCCAGGTCGCCGGCGGTCCGGCCGAAGCGCGCCGTCTGCTCCGGCGTGGCCCACTCGTCCCAGATGGAAACGCCCGCTTCCTGCAGCGGCTCCACGTGGGTGTGTCCGCGCACGAACCACAGCAGCTCGTGGACGATGCTCTTGAGGTGCACCTTCTTGGTGGTGAGCAGCGGGAACGACTCGCGCAAATCGAAGCGCAGCTGCCCGCCGAAGAGCCCGCGGGTGCCGACGCCGGTGCGGTCGCGGCGCACCTTGCCCTTCTCCAGCACCTCGCGCAGCAGCTGCAGGTAGCCCGCCTCAGACATGGTGCCTCCTCAACCACATTTTGACTTTGGTTCGCAGAGTGTCGTTAAGGGGGGGCATGCGCTTCCTCCTTCTAACCTTTCTCATGGCGGCGCCAGCACTCGCGCAAGACGACGACGCGCGCTGGCACCGGGTGGTGGGCCTGCTGGAGTACCTCGAAGGTGACTACGCCAACGCGCTGGCCACCGGCGACGCCGCCGAGCTCGAGGAGCAGCGCGGCTTCGCCGACGAGGTGGTGAAGCAGCTCCAGGCGGCGCAGGCCGACGGCGCGGCGTACCTGGCGCGGGCCGAGGCGCTCCAGGCGGTCATCGTGGCGGGCCGCCCGGCCGAAGAGGTGGTGCCGCTGTGCGGGGCGCTGGCGAAGGCCATCGCGAAGGAGCAGCGCCTGGTGCAGGCGCCGAAGCGCCCGCCTTCGCTGGAAGAAGGGAAGAAGCAATACGAGGCGGTGTGCGCGGTGTGCCACGGCGAAGACGGGCGGGCCAGGACGCCGATGGCCGAGCAGCTGGAGCCGCCTCCGGCTGACTTCACCGACGACGAGCGCATGTCGACGCTGACGCCGTACAAGGCCTTCAACACCACCAGCTTCGGCATCCCGGGCACCGGCATGGTGGCCTTCGACTCGCTGCCCGAGGAGACGCGCTGGAACGTCGCCTTCTACCTCTTCACGTTGCGCCACCCGACCTGCGCGCAGCCGCCGCCCGCGGCGACGGTCAACGAGCTGGCCACCACCACCGACGTGGACCTCGCGACGAAGCACGGCTTCTCGTCGGCCGGTGCGACGACCTGGAAGGAGACCGATCTCCGCGACGCGTTCACCCAGGGCAACGTCGCGATGATGCTCTCCGGCTCCTGGACGCCGAACTCGCTCATCGAGGCCAACCCCGAGCTGGTTCAGTGGGCCCACGACGATGGTCTCCAGGT
>CALNBU010000567.1 GCA_937875615.1 uncultured Archangium sp. | reverse complement strand
GAGGTCACCGCGTCGAGCCGGGTCACCTCGCTCTCCAGGCCCAGCGCCGAGACGAAGCGCCAGAACACCGGGAAGCGACCGCTGAAGCTGACCGGGCCGTCGGGGAAGAGCCCGGCCGGCGTCGACGTGGAGCCGGCCTTGCCGCCCAGCCGCGCCTCGCGCTCCAGCACCAGCACCGAGCGTCCCTGCCGCTGCGCCTCGAGCGCGGCGGCGAGGCCCGACAGGCCTCCGCCCAGCACCAGCACGTCGACCTCAGCCATGCGCCGCGACCTCGTCGCACAGCGCCGCGACCACCTCCGGCGAGGTGTCTTTGTGGATGCCGTGGCCCAGGTTGAAGATGCAGCGCGTACCGCCCTCGGCCTCCCGCATCTGCGCCAGCAACTGCGTCGCGGCGGCGCGCGTCGGCTCCGCGCCCGCCAGCAACAGGGCGGGGTCGAGGTTGCCCTGCAGCACGTGCCCCGGGAAGCGCTGCCGCGCGGCGCGCCAGTCCATCCTCCAGTCGAGCGAGAAGCCGTCGACGTCGGCCTCGCCCAGCACCGGCAGCAGGTGCTGGCCGCCGCGGGCGAAGAGCATCACCCGGTGGCCGCGCTTCCGCAGCGGCGTGGTGATGCGGCGGATGGCCGGCAAACAGAAGCGGGCGTAGGTCTGCGCGTCGAGCAGCCCGCCCCAGGTGTCGAACAACTGCACCACGTCGGCGCCGGCCTCGCACTGCGCGGCGAGGTACTCGGCGGTGACGTCGGCCAGCGTGGCCAGCGCCTTCTCGGCCAGCGCGGGCTCGCGGTGCAGCAGGGTGCGGGCGCGGAGGAAGTCGTCGCTGCCGCCGCCCTCCACGCAGTACGCCAGCAGCGTGAAGGGCGCGCCGGCGAAGCCGAACAGGCCGTAGTGTCCCTCCAGGGCGCGCTTGAGGTGCGTCACCGCCTGCGAGACGAAGCCCAGCCGCTCCGCCGCGCCGCGCACCTGCCACGCCGCGAGGTCCGAAGCGGACGTCAGCCGGCGCTCGATGACCGGCCCCTCGCCGGTGCCGAAGGTGACGCCGAGCCCGAGCGCCTGCGGCACCACCAGGATGTCGGAGAACACGATGGCCGCGTCGAGCTTGAAGCGGGCCAGCGGCTCCAGGGCCACCCGGGTGGTGAGCTCTGGCGCGTGGCACAGCTCCCAGAAGGAGACCTGCTTGCGCACCGCCCGGTAGTCCGGGAGGTAGCGCCCGGCCTGGCGCATCAACCACACCGGAGGACGGTCGACGTGGGCTCCGTTCAACGCCGCGAGGAAACGGGCTCTGGAATTCATGGCTGGCGCAGTCATGCGGCCGATGGTCGGCGCGCGTGTCACAACTCCGTCATGCTGCCCGGCGCCTCACGCCCCGGGAGACTATGTGTGCCGATGTGCCGGCCACGTGGCTCATCACCCGGGAGTTGGAGGACGCCCAGGTGGCCTGCGCGGACCTCCGCGCGCACGGCCTCCTCGCCGCGCCGCTGCCCTGCGTCGAGAGCCGGCTGCTGCCGTGGCCCTGGCCCGACGCCCCCGACGGGAGCTGGACCTTCTTCACCAGCCGCCGCGCGGTCGACGCCTGGCATGCGGGAGGCCGACGGGGCCTCGGCGCGGTGGCCGCGGTGGCGCCCCAGCCCGCGCGCCGACTCGAAGCGCACCGGGTGCAGGTGACGCTGGCCGCCGACGGCGGGGCGCTGGGCCTGGCTCGAGCGCTGCGTCAGCGCTGCGGCGGCGC
>CALNBU010000566.1 GCA_937875615.1 uncultured Archangium sp. | reverse complement strand
CTCGTGCTCATCGCGCAGGGTGACGGCATGGACTACCGCACGCTCATCGGGGAGATCCTCAGCGGCGCCATCCGCCGCTACAAGGAGCGCGGCGGTCGACGGCAGCATCGGTCTGAAGACGCCGACGCGGCCTGATCGTCACAGCGCGCCGCGGGCTTTGAGGTCGAGGTAGGCGCTGACACCCGCGCCCGCGAAGCGCGACGGCGGGCCGCGGACCACCTTCGCCCCACCGGCGCGGAGCAGGCCCACCACGCGCTCGGTCTCGCGCTCCAGGCGCGTCGCCGCGAAGCGCTCCAGCGCGTCGTCGGGGTGCTCGGGGAGGGCGGTGGCGGCGCGCTGCACCTCGTCGTCCTGCAGCGAGATCACCAGGGGGAGATGTCGCGGCGCCAGCGCGGCGGTGCGCGTCACCAGCACCCGCGCGGCGCCGGCGTCGAAGAGGTCCGTCAGCACCACCACCAGCGAGCGGCGCGCGCCCCGGGCGAAGGCCACGTCGAGGGCGGCGCCGACGTCGCTCTCTTCCCAGGTGGCCTCGACCCGGTAGAGCGCCCGGGCCAGCGCGCGCAGCTGCGGCTGGCCTCTTCGCGGCGGCAGCCAGGCCTTCACTTCTCCGGCGAAGGCCAGCACCCCCACCAGGTCTCCCTGGTCGAGCGCCACCTTGGCCAGCCTCAGCGCGGCGTCGACCGCGTGGTCCAGCTTCTGGCGTCCTTCGAGCAGCCCGGTCATGTGCCGCCCGCAATCGAGCAACAGCACCACCTGCTGGTTGCGCTCCGGTTGGTAGCGCCGCACCAGCGCCTTGCCCCGGCGCGCGGTCGCCTTCCAGTCGATGCTTCGGCGGTCGTCTCCGACGCGGTACTCGCGCAGCGACTCGAACTCTCCGCCCTCGGTGCGCACCCGTTGCACCGGCGCCGCCTGCGCCTCGGCGCGCGCCAGGGTGAGCGCGTCGAAGGACAGCGCCGCGAGATCCGGGAACACCTTCACCTCGTCGAACAGCGGCACCGTCTGCTGCCGGGAGGCGAGCCCCAGCGGACCCTCCAGCCGCACCGTGAGGGGGCCGAAGTGGAGCGGCCCGCGGCGCAGCGGCGTAACCTCGTAGGTCAGCTGCAGCGCGCCGCGCACCTCGAAGGGGCGCGCGTGGCCGTTCACCAGCGGGCCGGGCGAGACGAAGTCGCGCAGCTCCCCGCGGGCGTCGCCCGTCAACTGCAGCGTCACCCGCGCGGTGCGACCGGCGGACAAGATGGGCTCGACCACCCGCCGGGCGTCCAGCTTCCCCGGGGCGAGGCGCGCGTCGAGGCCCACCAGCGCCAGCAGGCAGAGGTCGAAGGCCAGCAGCACCGGAGCCAGGCGTGGTTCGAGCAACGCCGCGCCCGCCGGCACCAGACTGAAGGCCGCCAGCCACAGCGCGCGCGTGGTGGGGATCACCGCGAGACCTGCACCTGCTCGAGCAGCCGGCCCAGCAGGTGGTCGACGCTGCCCCCGTCCAGCTCCGCTTCAGGTTTCAGCTTGAGCCGATGGTTGAGCACCGGCCGCAGCACCACCTTCACCTCGTCGGGCGTCACGTAGTCGCGGCCCAGCAGCGCGGCCCGGGCCTTGGCCGCGGCGAGCAGCGCCTGGGCGGCGCGGGGCGAGGCGCCGAGCTCCACCTGTCGGTCTTCCCGGGTGGCCCGCACCAGCTGAAGCGCATAGTCGAGCACGCTGTCGTCGCACTTCACCGTGGCGGCGGTGTGGCGGAGCCGGGTCAGCTCTTCGGCGTTCACCTGTGACGTCACCGAGGGGCGGGCGCCGCCGCGCTGG
>CALNBU010000565.1 GCA_937875615.1 uncultured Archangium sp. | reverse complement strand
GGGCCACGCCAACAAGGCCATCGGCCGGCCCCGGCACAACGTGGTGCTCGCCGCCGTTCACCGCGCGCAGCGCCACAGGCCGGAGCTGGAGGGAGATTGCCCAGGTGCTGCACGTGCCCCGGCGGACGCTCACCCGGGCCTGGGCGCTGGAGCAAAACCCTGACCCCGTTCAGGCCGCCTGAGCCCCTGCGACGAAGTGGGTGGAGCGGAAGGTGCAGCTTGTGGCCCTCATCCAGCGCTCTGCGCGTTCTACGTCGGTGTGCTCATTCGATTGGTGAGGTCATCGAGTAGCGCCGCGATACGAACACCAGTGATCTGATCGTGGTGTTGAAACAGCAGTTGCACTCCGGTTTCGACACTCAGCAGTTCGAGATCACAAAACCCGGCATCCCAGACGGTGGCGCGACCAATCACCGCCTCAGACTCCAGGTCAACGCGAGCACTTCTTGATTCTGCGTTCGCGCTTTCGACGTACTCCAGCGAGATCCCGACGCGACCGAGTCGCTCCTTCTGCTCGGCAGACCAACGGTGCAGCGCATCAACTGGCCCTGTGTTCATTGCAGCCCTCACCGAAACTTGGTTGCCGTGTGCTCGATGTTCCCAGCCGGTGGCATCTCCGGCACCGGCAAGCCCTTCTTCGCGGCGAGCCGTCCCTCCAGTGACTGCGGACCAACGATCTTTCCCCACCCTTGCTGTGTGGGCCGGACGGCGGAACTGGGGACATCGAACTCGACGTAGAAACTGCCCGGCTTCGCCTGGCTCATGAATGACTCGGGCGCTGCGGGATTCGCGACGTGCGTGGTGCCGCTGAGACTCTCCTGGACCTTTCCCGTTGTCTGCATCGCCTTGTACTCGGCCTCTGCTGGAGGAGCGCGACCTCGATGTCGAAGTGATGAAAGAGATTGCCGCAAAAAATGGTGAGCGCGGCGGCCCGTCGGCACCAGGTGGCCTACGCCTGTCGCCGAGGTCTCTCAGGTCCGTCGCACGCGTCGGCACCAGCAGGTGCGATTCTGGGGCGCGGCAGCCGCGGCAGGTTGGCCGAGGGCGGGCGTTCGTCCGTTTCTCGAACGGTGCCTGAGCGACGACAACGCCGACACGCAGCGCGCGGCGCAGGCTGCGATTGAGGGGCGCTACATCAAATGGAACCCTCTGTAGTGCCTCCACTCTCCCCTTGGAGGGGATGACCACAGTGTCCCTCCTCGAAGACCCAAACGCCGGCAGCCTCTGCAGCCTCCAGCAGGCCATATACGACGTAGATGTCTGCTGATGGGGGGACGTCGACCGAATGGACCGGCCCCTCCTCGTATGAGCAGCCAAGTTTCTCGAGGGGAGTCCAGTATTCTTGAAACGTAGGCGTCCCTCTGCCTTGCCCGCCCAGCTTCAGCCGGTAAGTCGAGTGTCCGCCGCGGATCGAGACGCCCAAGAAGCAAAGCTGCCCACCTCGGTCCTCACCGGAAACGACGTCTTCATTACTGACGCCGAAGGCGAAAAACGGCGAGTTGCGTAGGCGGTAGCGACCTTCACCGACCGGCTCGGCCCAAAGACGTTCGGTCGCATTTCCGTGCCACGCCGATGAATCAAGCTCGAAGACGATGCGAAGCAGACTGTGGCCCATCATCCGCCCCCTCCCTGGCGCAGCCTGTCAAGCCTTCGGCGTGTGCCGTGTTCCTTCGAAGAAGCTGCGCGCTCTCCCCCTTGGAAATTTGCAGGGCTCTTATGGACATCCCTCTCGCCCCCGTCAATGGGAGATCTCAAAAAAACAGGTTGTTACCAGCCCGTTATTTTCTTCGAAGCTGACACGCCCAGCCCCAAACGCGGCGCGCTGTCAGATGTTGTTGAGATAGCGATTGTACTGCTTCGTGACCTCATCTTCGCAGTCGAAGAAGTCACTCAGCGTGCGCGCTGAATCGCAGCGGACCCGGGTGCGGCGAACCAGCTCCTCCAACATGGTGCGCAGCTCCTCGTTGCCCTTGAGGCCCACCTCGATTTCGCCCAGCCGCTCGTCGATCTTCTTCGCCCGCTTCAGCTCACCCAGGCGCACGTCGTCGATGGGCGTCTTGGGGTCTTCCCGGAGCTCCGGCTCACCGCCATCTCCGGCTTCTTCCCCCGCCTCGGTGACCTGCTCCGGCGGCGGCGTCACCTCGATGGGCCGGGGTGGATCTCCGGGCGGCGGCTCCACCGGCGCCACGTCAGGCTTCACGGGCTGCGCGACGACCTCGGGCCCGACCTTCGGCGGCTCCTTCACCGCCGCCACCAGCGGCTCCGGCGGCGGCCGCACCGGCTTGCGCACCACGGGGGCCGGCGGCTCCGGCGGCGGCGCGGGCCACAACACGTAGAGCGCCACGCCCAGCAGCCACACGCCCACCACCGCCCCCAGCACGAAGGGCCAGCGCCGCACCGCCTTGCGCTTGAGGTCGGCCACCTGCGCCTGCACCGCCAGCTTCTGCGCCCGCTTCTTCTCGTCGCCCGGCGCCTCCGGCACCGCCTCGATGGCCACCATGCTCATCATGGTGGCCGCATTGCGCATCTGCTTGGTGGCGGCGCGGAGGTCGGCCTTCACCTGCGACGCGTCGGGCCGGTCCGCGGGGTCCTTGCTGAGG
>CALNBU010000564.1 GCA_937875615.1 uncultured Archangium sp. | reverse complement strand
GCGCCGGCGCCGCCGCGCGGGACGCGGCCCGGCGCTTCGCCTCGCGCAGCCCGTGCCACATGCGCGAGAGCAGCGAGCCCTTCGCTTCCTCCGGCACCGCGCCCGACGCGTCGTCGAGGTACGGCTTGCGCGTCTGCATCACGTAGTCGAACCAGGGGGGCGTCACGCACCAGTTGGCGTTCTGGTCGCGGCCGAGGTGATGGTCGACGTGCCAGGGCAGGTGCGCCTCCGCCCACGCGGGGTCGAGGTGGCTGCGCTTGTGCACCCGGTAGTAGTTCCACATCCGGTACCACACCGTGCCGGTGAAGAACGGGAACACCGGGAAGAGCGGCGCCAGCACCACCGCCCCCGCCAGAATCGCCGCCGCCTCCCGCGTCTGCGGCGAGTCTTCCCTGAAGAGCGGCCGCCGGTACTGCGGGTCGACCATGCGGTTGCGGTACGACTCGCGATGGTGCTCGTGCCAGTGGAAGGCCCAGAAGCTCTTCCTGTCGCGGCCGCGCCCGTGCAGCAGGTGCTTGTGAATCCACCACTCCGCGGCGTTCTCGAAGACCAACCCGGTGACGATGCCCAGCATGTGTCGCTCCCTGTGAAAGAAGGATGAGCGAACACAATGACCGAATGGTCACTTTATTTCAAGCAGCCCACTTCACCTCGTACACCCGGGACTCGCCGCGCTCCTCCACCACCCGCACCTGCACCTCGCGCGCGCCCGCCCGGGCGCACATGGTCTCGAGAATCCCCCGGTAGAAGCCGGTGCGCGCCACGTAGTTCACGCGCACCATGTGGTGCACCGGCGAGACCGACTCCATCGTGGCCTCGGTGTAGTTGTTCGCGGTGCGGATGTTGCGCGTGGTGCGCTCCAGCGCGCGCCGCGGCCCCAACACCCGCAGCAACCCCAGCAGCGCCTGCCCCACCAGGGTGTTGGCGTAGCCGTCGATGAAGAGCCGGCCGACGCGGGTGAAGCGCTCCAGCTCGTCGAGCCCGGCGTAGCGGCTCTGCGCGCAGGCGTCGAGAATCGCCGAGTACACGTCGAGGGGGTAGGCGGCGTCGAAGCGCTCCCCCTTCACTCCCGCCCTGGAAAAGGCCGCCAGCTCGGCGGCGGTGCAGGGCTGCAGCGCGCGCCACAGCCCCTCCATCGAGGTCCCGAACACCACTCTCTCCACGTCGACTGGCATCGGACGGCACGCTACGCCAGCCGGCATGAAACACGTCGCGGAATGTCGCACCGCGGCGGACCTCCCCCGGGTGTGCGAAGCTCCGCGACCGGTGCCACCTCTGTTTCACAGCGCAGCTCTTCCCTAGAATCCAACCGGCACGCTCCCCATGACCAAGGTTCTCCAAGGTGAACAATTACTGAGCGCGTTGACCTCCACCGCGCTCGAGATGCAGCGCTCGCGCACCATCCGCGACCTGGTCTCCGCGGTGGGGGCGGGGCTCGAACGAGAGGGCTTCGAGGTGGGCCTCCTCTCGGTGGAGGCCGGCGAGTGGAGCGTGCGCTACCGGTCGACGCAAGACGGCATCGCGGCGCTGCACCAGCTCTTCTCCGGAACCGGCCGTCACTGGCCCCAGCTCGCCGTGGCCCTGGCCCAGGAGACTCCGGCGCTGGTGAAGGACCTCCGGGGCTCGCTGCTCGAGTCCGACGCCGAGGTGGCCACCGTGGCGCCGCTGCTGCCCACCTCCGCCATCGCCGCGCCGGTGTACGTGCGAGGCGCGCGCTGGGGTGCCCTGCTGGTGGCCCGGGAGTCGCTCACCGAGGCCGAGCTCCCCGTGTTCCGCTTCTTCGCCCAGCACCTCGGCGGCGCCATCGAGGTGTGCGACGGCTTCGAGCATCTCCAGCGCCGCACCGCGGAGCTGGAGCTGGTGCACGCGCTCGCCATCTCCGGCGAGAAGGCCGACTTCCAGGAGCTCTGCCACCGCGCGCTGGCCACCCTGTGCCGCATCGCCCAGACCAACGCGGCGGTGCTGCACCGCCGCGAAGAGAACGACGACTTCGTGTTGGTGGGCGTGTACGGCGCGGAGGGCCCCATCGTCGAGAAGTACCGCCGCTTCCGCGTCCCCGAAGAGCACCTCCCGGTGTTGGAGGCCCTGGCCGTGCCCACCCGGGAGCTGCCCATCGACAGCGACGCGGTGAGCAACGGCGGCTTCGCCCACATCGCCGTGGTCCCGCTGACGGTGGAGGGCCGCAACGTGGGCATGCTCACGCTCACCCGCAGCCACGACCAGCCCTTCCTCGAGGCGGACGTCCGCTCGGCTGAAATCCTCGGCGTGCAGATGACCACCCTCCTGGAGCGCGCGCGCCTGTACGACGAGTCGCGGCGCCTCTACGCCGAGCTCAAGGACTCCTACGACCAGCTCGGCCGCGCCCAGCAGGAGCTCATCCGCCACGAGCGGCTGGCGGCGGTGGGCGAGCTGGCGGCGGTGATGGCCCACGAGGTGCGCAACCCCCTGGGCGTCATCTTCAACTCGCTCACCACGCTCAAGCGCATCATGCGCGTGGAGGGCGACGTGGAGATGCTGCTGAACATGGTGGGCGAAGAGGCCGACCGGCTCAACCGCATCGTGGGCGACCTGCTGGAGTTCGTGCGCCCGTGGGAGCTGGAGAAGAAGCCCACCGCGGTGGAGCCCATCATCGCCAACGCCATCGACGCCGCGGCCCAGGCCGCGCTGAAGGCCAGCGTGCGGGTGGTGGCCGAGTTCCCCCGGGAGCTGCCGCCCTACGCCATCGATGGCCCGCTGCTCAAACAGGCCCTCGCCAACCTCATCGTCAACGCCGCGCAGGCCATGCCGAAGGGCGGCACGGTGCTGGTGCACGCCACCACCGAGGCCGCGCCCGGCGGCGCGCACTGGCTGGTGGTGCGCGTGCGCGACGAGGGCGTGGGGCTCTCGGAGCGCGCGTCCTCGAAGATGTTCCAGCCCTTCTTCACCACCAAGGCCACCGGCACCGGGCTGGGCCTCGCGGTGGTCAAGCGCGTGGTCGACTCGCACGCGGGAGAAGTGTCAGCCCGCGCCAACGAAGACGGCCCCGGCACCACCTTCACCGTGAAGCTCCCGCCGGCCAGCGAGCGTGAACAGCTGCTGACGCCCCAGGCGCGCGCCGCGCCCGTCAGCTGATGTGCGCCTCGAGCAGGTCGATGTCGTGCACCAGCCGCCGCGCGGTGGCGTCTGACAGCCGCCCCGCCCGCGCCATCGAGAAGAGCGCGTCGCGCTCGGCGCGGAGGCAGAGCATGCGCAGGCGCTGCTCTGCCTCGTGGAAGCGCCGGGTCTCGGCGTGCGCCGCCGAGGCGCCGGCGCGCGACCTGTAGGCCTCGAGCAGCGGGGCCGCGACGGCGGCGAGCTCGGCGTCATCGGGGCTCCGCGCCAGCGCTCCCTGAATGGCCTGCACCGCGGCGCGCGCGGCCTCCCCCTGCGCGTGCGCCAGCTCCTCGCCGTGCTCGTCGCCCATCGGCGTCAACCGGCGCAGCAGCCGCGGGAGGAACAGCCCGGAGGCGGTGATGGAGATGAGGATGACCGACGCGGCGAGGAAGATGGCGAGGTCGCGCGCCGGGAAGGGCGAGCCGTCGGTCAGCGCCAGCGGCAACGTCAGCACGCCGGCCAGCGTCACCGCGCCGCGCACGCCAGCCACCGAGAGCACCAGGTTCTCCGGGAGCCGCTCGCGAAACGAGCGCCGGTCTCCCCGGTGCCAGGGGAGCACCGCCGAGAAGGTCAACCAGGCCAACCGCAGCAGCATCATCCCGCCGGCCACCGACACCGCGTAGAGCGTGAGCCACCAGCCGCCCTCGCGGCCGAGCGCGGCGCCCAGCTCCATGGCCCCCAGCGCCACCCTGGGGAGCTGCTCTCCCAGCACCACGAACATGATGCCGTTGAGCAACAGCTGCACCGTGTTCCAGAACGCGTTGCGCTGCAGCCGGGAGCTGGCCGGCGCCAGGCCGGTGAGCTCCACCCGGCTCATGGCCATGCCCGCCGCCACCACCGCCAGGATGCCCGACGCGTGGACCTGCTCCGCCAGCAGGTAGGCGGCGAAGGGAATCACCAGCGTCACCAGCAGCGGCGCGTCGGCGTCGGCCGTGCCCAGCCGGCGCTCGAGGATGCGCTGGCCGGTGGTGAGCAGCAGGGTGACCACCAGCCCCGCCAGCACGCCGGCAAACACCGACCAGAGCAGCGTGGTGGCCGCGGTGGTCCAGGAGAACGCGGTGCCCAGCACCACGCCCACCGCCAACCGGAACGAGAGCAGCCCCGAGGCGTCGTTGAGGAGCGACTCGCCCTCCAGCACGTGCATCAACCGACCGGGAATCGGGGTGCGCGCGGCGATGGCGGACACCGCCACCGGGTCGGTGGGCGAGATGACGGCCGCCAGGGCGAAGGCCACCGAGAGCGGGATCGAGGGGATGAGCAGATGGATGAGCGGCCCGCCCACGCCCACGCTGAAGAAGACCAACCCGAAGGCCAGCTCGAGGATGCGGCCGCGGTCGCGCTTGAGCCCGTCCTTGGGAATCCTCCAGCCGTCGAGGAAGAGCAGCGGCGGCAGGAAGAGGAGAAAGAAGACCTCTGGCTGCAGCTGCACCGCGTGCTCGGTGAAGAGCGCCAACATGCTGCCGGCGAAGATCTGCACCAGCGGCAGCGGCACCGGGAACGGCAACAACTGCACGAGGTAGGAGCAGGCGAGCACCGCCACCACCATCACCAGGAAGAGTTCGATGGAGTTCACTGACCGCTTCACCGTACGCCCGCTACGACGCAGTGCGATGGGCATTCTGCCCCACCCAGCACGCTCCGGTGGTTGTCTTGCGCGGCGTGTGTCAGACACGTCGCGGCCAGATTCTGACGGCACAACGTCGAAGCGGTTTCACCACTACAAGGAGCAGACGTGAAGAACGCGATTCTGTTGGGGGGGCTTGTTTTCCTGAGTGCCTGCGGCGGCGCCGAGACGACCGACGGCGGTACGGGCGGCGGCGCGGGAGGAGGCGGCGCCGGCGGAGGCAACGCGACCGCCGGCTGGCGAGAAATCAACCCGCCAGATGATTTCAACGCCAGCAGCACGTACGTGTACGGCGTGTACTGCACTGCCGCCGACAAATGCGTGCTGGCGGCGGGGGGCGCGAGCGCCCGCGGAGGCGGGGTGTACACGCTGGGCGCCAACGCCTGGGGTGAGCTGCTCGTCGACGGTGACTACGAAGACGGCACCCTCGCCTCGCTGGCCAACACCGTCGGAGACCTGCACATGCTGGGCTTCGTCCCCACCCGCACCGGCGTGGTGGCGCGCATCAGCACCTCCGGCGCGGTGGTGGTCGGCAGCGGTGACCTCACGAACAAGGCGAGCTGGTCGGCGGTGAAGACCGGCGCCACCGACGATGGCGACTTCGGCCTCAACGCCACCCTGACGCTGCAGTCGACGGCCGACGACGACTGGGTCTACGTCAACAACGCGGGCTACGTGTACGGCGCCACCCAGGCCCCTTCGGCCAGCCCCACGTGGACCCGGCTGTGGGCGCCCACCGCCGTGCCCAGCGTGCCGGCCGACTTCGTCACCCAGTACACGGCCGACAAGACCCTGTGTGACTGGGACATCTCCACCACCGCGCAGCCCTACCCGTCGCAGTCGTTCTGGGCGGCGCAGGACCTCAGCGTGATGGTGCACCCCGCCTACGGCCTCAACCAGAACTCCTGGCGCGAGAAGAACAACAAGGAGAGCGAGTTCGGCGACATCAAGCCCGGCGTGTGCATCTCCACCGACAAGGGCCGCAGCTTCCACTTCAAGGAGCTCACCCTGGACCTCGACGCGGTGAGCCCGGGCCCCTTCGGCGTGACCTGCCTCGACAAGGACACCTGCTTCGCGTTCAACGGCACCCCGTTCCAGGACAACGGCTACATCTTCTCCTCCACCAACGCCTCGCAGGGCGTGAGCTCTACCTGGACCCGGGCCACCATCCCCGCCAGCCTCGCGCCGTCGGGTGACCGCACCATCTCCGCGCTCTTCTTCGCGCCCGACAAGACCCACGGCTGGGCGGTGGGCAACGTCTCGCGCAAGGCGCTGCTGCTGCGCACCACCGACGGCGGCAAGACCTGGACCGACATCAGCAGCCAGGTCAGCGCGCTCGCCGAGTCGGACCTCATCAACGGCTTCGCGCTCGACAAGGACCGCATCTGGGTGGTGGGCCGCTACGGCTTCATCGGCACCACCGACTCCGCGCAGAAATAACGCGGCGGGCGGCGGGCTCAGCGACCGACGGCCAGCACCTGCGCGCTCTGCACCGGGTAGTGACCCGAGAAGCAGGCCGCGCAGAAGCTCTCGCCGGTCTCGTCACCTGCCGCCCGCATCAGCCCGTCCAGCGAGAGGTAGGCCAGGGAGTCGGCGGTCACGTACTTCGCGATCTCCTCGACGCCGTGCGTGGCGGCGATGAGCTCCTGACGGCTGGGCGTGTCGATGCCGTAGAAGCAGGGCCAGGCGGTGGGTGGGCTGGAGATGCGCAGGTGCACCTCCTTCGCGCCCGCCGACTGGAGCATCTTCACGATCTTCCGCGAGGTGGTGCCGCGCACGATGGAGTCGTCGATGACCACCACCCGCCGGCCCCGCAGCGTGCTGCGCACCGGCGCCAGCTTCAATTTCACGCCGAAGTGACGGATGGCCTGCTGCGGCTCGATGAAGGTGCGGCCCACGTAGTGGCTGCGGATGAGCCCCACGTCGTAGGGGATGCCCGCGGCCTCCGCGTAGCCCAGCGCCGCCGGCACCCCCGAGTCGGGCACCGCGATGACCACGTCGGCGGACACCGGCTGCTCCTTCGCCAACTGGGCGCCGAGGCGCTTGCGGACCTGGAACACCGACTCACCGAAGAGCTTGGTGTCGGGGCGCGCGAAGTACACGTGCTCGAACACGCAGCGACGCGGACCACGGCGCTCGAAGGGAAACGAGGAGTGCACGCCCGCCGCGTCGATGACCAGCAGCTCACCGGGCGCCACCTCGCGCACCAGCTCGCCTTCGATGAGGTCGAGCGCGGTGGTCTCGCTGGCCACCACGAACGCGCCCTTCACCTTCCCCAGCACCAACGGGCGGAAGCCCACCGGGTCGCGCGCCGCCACCAGGCGGTCGGCCGAGAGGAACACCATCGAGTAGGCGCCATCGAGCCGTCGCAGCGCGTCGACCACCCGGCCCTCGAAGGTCGGCTCGCGGCTGCGCGCGATGTAGTGGATGACGTTCTCGGTGTCCGAGTCGCTCTGGAAGATGGCGCCCGCCTCCTCCAGCTCCCGCCGCGCCTCGTCGGCGTTCACGAAGTTCCCGTTGTGCGCCACCGCCAGCTGCCCGCCGTTGAACGACACCTGGTAGGGCTGCGCGTTCTTCACGTGGCTGCTGCCCGCCGTGGAGTAGCGCACGTGCCCGATGGCGGCGCTGCCCGGCAGCTGCGAGAGCACCCCCTCGGTGAAGACGTCGGCCACCAGACCCATGGCGCGGTAGCTCTTGAGCACCCCCGCCTCGCTGGCCACGATGCCCGCTGACTCCTGGCCCCGGTGCTGCAACGCGTGGAGACCGAGGTACGTCAGGTGCGCCGCTTCTTCGTGACCAAAGATGCCGAACACTCCGCACATGGCGCCCATATAGCGGTCCGCGTCAGCGCTTTCGCCGTCCTTCGTGCACCGGCCGGGGTTGGTCGAACAGGTAGGACAGTGTAGGGGGTGTTCTCCACGCGTCCTGCGAAGTCCGCCCGCCGCAAGAAAGGCTGCACACGGTGTCTGTGCCCGGTGTCGAGCAGAGAGACAGGGTTTCAGCCCTCTACCGAAGGTACGGTGGGGTCATCTATGCGCGGGCGCGACGGCTGTTGAAGGACGACTCGCTCGCGGAAGACGCAACGCAGGAGGTCTTTGTGCGCGTGCACCGACACATTCAGAGCGCCCCGGACGACGCCGCAGCGCTGGGGTGGATCTACCGCATCTCGACCAACTACTGCCTCAACCTGCTGCGCGACCGGGCCCGCGCCGCCGAGCCCACCGCCCCCGATGAGCTGCCGGAGACCGACGGCGCCGCGCTCTCGCTCGACCTGCGCTTCGTCAACCTCGACACCGCGCAGCGCCTCATCACCCGGGCGCCCGAGAAGCTCCAGGAGGTCGCCGTGCTCTACTACCTCGACGGGCTCGAGCAGGAGCAGGTGGCGGAGACGCTGGGCATCTCCCGGCGCACCGTCATCAACCGCCTGCAGGAGTTCATCGAGCGCTCCCGCAAGTTCATCGGGAAGGAGGAGCTGGCGTGAGCACCCACCTGACTCAAGCGCAGCTCGACCTGCTGGTGCTCTCCTCCGGGCCGACGGCGGACGCCACGCAGGCCCACCTCCAGACCTGCGAGCGCTGCGCGACGCGCCTCGCCGCCCTGCGCGCAGACCAGGAGCGCTTCGCGCAGTTCGTCTTCCCCCGCACGGTGGCGGCGGTGGAGGCGCGCGTCCAGTCGCCGTCGTTCTTCGAGCGCTTCCGGTTGAAGCTGTGGCTGCCCGCGGCGGGCGTGGCGACGGCGCTGGCGGTGGTGGCCGCCTCGCAGCTCACCGGCGGCACCCAGACCGAAGACGACCTCTACGTGGGCATCAAGGGTGCGCCGACGCTCGAGGTGTGGGCCGCGCGGGGCACGGGCGGGGCCTTCGCGCTCTCCCCCGAGGTGCCGCTCCAGCCTGACGACCGCATCCGCTTCGTGGTCAACCCGGCGGGCAGCCGCTTCGTGCTCATCGCCAGCCGCGACGGCGCCGGCGCCTTCACCGTCTATTACCCCTTCGGGGCCACGCAGAGCGGCGCGGTAGAGGCCAACACCAGGGCGGAGCTCCCGGGCTCGGTGCAGCTCGACGCCACCCTGGGCGCCGAGCAGCTCTACGCCATCTTCTCCGACCGTCCCCTGACGTCCGCGGAGGTCGAAGCCGCGCTGCGCGCCGGTGGCCAGCCGCAGCTCGCTGGCGCGCAGGTGGTCGAGAAGCGCTTCACCAAGGTCGCGCGGTGAGGCACGCGCTGTGGCTGGTGCTGTTGTCCTCGGTGGCCCTCGCCGAGACGCGGCGGGTGGCCATCGTGGTGGGCAACAACGCCGGCTCCGGCGAGCTCCCGCCGCTGCGCTACGCCGAGAACGACGCCGGAAAGATGGCCCGGGTGCTGGTCGAGCTGGGCGACGTGTCAGCCGATGACCTGCTGCTGCTGCAGGGACGGAAGGTGGCCGATCTCGAGCGCGCCATCGCCGACGCGCGCGAGCGCCTCTCGCTCTTCAAGCAGTCCCCCGACGTGCGCACGGCGCTGTACTTCTATTTCTCGGGCCACTCCGACGGCGAGTCCATCGAGGTGGGGCGCGAGAAGCTGGCCTACGCGCGGCTCAAGGCGCTGCTGTCGGGCACCGGCGCCGACGTGCGCCTGGTGGTGGTCGACGCCTGCAGGAGCGGCGCGGGCCTGCGGGAAAAAGGCGGCCGGCCAGCCCCGGGCTTCACCATCCGCATGGCCGACGCGCTGCAGGCCTCGGGTGAGGCCTTCATCACCTCCTCCGCCGCCGACGAGGCCTCGCTCGAGTCGAGCGAGGTGATGGGCAGCTACTTCACCCACAACTTCATCTCCGGCCTGCGCGGCGCCGCCGACACCTCCGGCGACCGACTGGTGACGCTCTCCGAGGCCTACAAGTACGCCTACGACACCACGGTGAGCGCCACCTCCATGCTGTCGGTCGGCGCCCAGCACCCCAACTTCGACTACAAGCTGTCGGGCCAGGGAGAGCTGGTGCTGGCCTCGCTGCAGAAGCCGTCGGCCGTGCTGCTGCTGCCAGAGGCCGACCGCACGCTGGTGACCGACCTCAACCGCGACCAGGTCATCGTGGAGACGCTCGGCGGCGCGCGCGAGGTGGCGCTCTCTCCCGGCACCTACGGCGTGCGCGTCTTCAAGCACGGCAAAGGCTACGGCGGGCGGGTGACGCTGGTGCACGGCGCGCGCGCCCAGGTCGACCTCGCGTCGC
Organism: uncultured Archangium sp.; assembly: GCA_937875615.1. GTDB lineage: Bacteria > Myxococcota > Myxococcia > Myxococcales > Myxococcaceae > Archangium_A. Next base: position 4,232 of record CALNBU010000564.1, on the reverse strand, counting down.
TCTCGCCCATCGCCTCGGCGGTGGTGGCGGCCAAGGGCGGCCAGGTGACCCAGACGGTGACGCCGACGTCCGAGAAGGCCGGCGTCAACCTGGGCGTCAGCCTCGGCGGCGCGGGGCGCATCCTCCCGCAGGTGGGCGCCGCCAGCGGGCCCAAGTGGCAGCTGCGCGTCGACCTGGAGCCCTTCAACTCCGTCTTCGTCACCTTCTCCGGCGGACGCCTGATGGGCCAACTGCACCTGCTGGCCCTGGGTGAAATGAGCTTCCAGCCCGGAGGCGACGCCGCCGCCAACGAGGGCGGTGGGCAGCTCCGCCTCGGGTACCGGCTGGCCCTCGACGTGTCGCGGGTGACCTTCGGACTGGGCGTGGAGGCCGGCGGCGGCTGGCTGACCCAGCTCTACGCGCCGCACGCCTCGGGCTTCATCTTCACCGCCGCGCCGCGCCTGGTGGTGAAGGTGCACCTCACCTCGCTGTTCTCGCTCTTCGCCAGCGCCGACGTGACCCTGACCTACGTGAACTATGGAGCGACGAACGACTCCGCCATTCCCAGCTGGTTCGGCTACCCCTCGGCGGCGGCGGGCGTGATGCTGTCCCTCTGACGAACCTCCGAGGGCCGCAGCCCGCGCGCGATGAGCGCCTTCGCGTAGGCGTAGGGCGTCTCCGACGCCGCCGGTGACGCGCCGCCTGCCGCCCGTTGCCTCGACCTCGTCGAAGATGCTGCGCGGCACGCGACCGTCGTTTCCGACAGCGGCGGGACCATGCGCTGCGTCTCGCCGATGCCGTTCGACGCCCGCGCTGCTATGCGCAGCGCCATGGTCTCAGCACTCTTCAACCCGCAGCGTTGGCGCCCCGTCGAGGGCCTCACCTTCAAGGACATCACCTTCCACCGCAGCGTGGAGTCCGGCACGGTGCGCATCGCCTTCAACCGCCCGGAGGTGCGCAACGCCTTCCGCCCGCGCACCGTCGACGAGCTGTCCCGCGCCCTCGACGCCACCCGCTTCATGACCGACGTGGGCGTGGTGCTGCTCACCGGCAACGGCCCCTCGCCCAAAGATGGCGGCTGGGCCTTCTGCAGCGGCGGAGACCAGCGCATCCGGGGGAAGGACGGCTACCAGTACACCGAAGAAGACCGGGACCTCGACCCCGCTGGCCTCGGGCGCCTCCACATCCTCGAGGTGCAGCGGCAGATCCGCTTCCTCCCCAAGGCGGTCATCGCCGTGGTGCCGGGCTGGGCGGTGGGCGGCGGCCACTCGCTACACGTGGTGTGCGACCTCACCATCGCCTCCAGGGAGCACGCCGTCTTCAAGCAGACCGACGCCGACGTGGCCTCCTTCGACTCCGGCTACGGCAGCGCGTTGCTGGCGCGGCAGGAGGGACAGAAGAAGGCGCGGGAAATCTTCTTCGTGGGCCGCAACCACTCCGCGCAGCAGGCCTACGAGATGGGCATGGTCAACGCAGTGGTGCCCCACGAGCAGCTCGAGGACTTCGCGCTCGACTGGGCGGCGGAGATCAACACCAAGTCGCCCACCGCCATCAAGATGCTCAAGTACGGCATGAACCTCCCCGACGACGGCCTGGTGGGGCAGCAGCTCTTCGCCGGTGAGGCCACGCGCCTCGCCTACGGCACCGACGAGGCGAAGGAGGGCCGCGACGCCTTCGTCGACAAGCGGACGCGCGACTTCAAGAAGTTCCCCTGGTCCTACTGAGCTCCCATGGCTCGGCGACTCCTCCTCGGGCTGGGCGCGGTGGTGGTGGGCGCGGGGCTCCTCTGGGCCGCGGCCTCCCGCGACACCTGCGGGAGCTGGCCTGACCGCCAACCCTCGCTGGCCTTCCTCGCGCGCGGCCAGGGTCCGCTGCTGGTGGGCGCCGGCAGCGCGCCCCTCGAGCTACCCTGGCCCGTCCCGGTGGCCGGCTATGGCCCACCGCGCCCGATGGCCGAGCGCGCCGCGACGCCGCTCAAGGCCCGCGCCCTCACCTTCAGCGTAGGCGGCCAGCGGCGCGGGCTGGTGCTGCTCGACCTCCTCTTCATCACCCCGCAGCTGCGCGACGCCATCGCCCGGGACCAGCCCGCGGGGGTCATCGTGGTGGCCACGCACACCCACTCCGGGCCGGGCGCCTACGCCACCAACCGCGCCGCGGAGTGGGCCGCGCTGGGCTTTCATTCGCCTGGCGTCGAGGCGGCGCTGGCCACCGCCGGCCGCGCCGCGCTCGCGGCCGCCTTCTCCGACGAGCGGCCGGTGCGCTTCGAGTACGCGCAGGCGCAGACCGCCGGCGTCACCGTGCCGCGCTCCGGCGAGACCGCAGACCAACGCCTCAGCACGCTGCGCTTCGTGGACGATGCTGGCCGCGCGCGCGCGCAGCTGCTGGTGGCCTCCGCGCACCCCGCGCTGGTCGACAAGAAGACGACGCAGCTCCACGCCGACTGGCCGGGGCTGTTGGCGGAGACCCTCGAGCGAGACGGCGGCCCGCTCACCCTGGTGCTGCAGGGCGCGGTGGGCAACGCGCGCGTGGACCGCCACCTGCTCCCCACCCCGGAGGCGGTGGCCGCGCGGCTCGCCGAGCTGGCGCGCGCCCAGACGCTGGCGCCTCACCCAGCCGAGCTCGACGCGGCGTGGAGCGAGCTCCACGTGCCGCTGCCCCGCCCCGACCTGCACCGCCTGGCGCCGCCGGGCCTGCGGGCCATCGGAGAGAACGCCCTGTGCGACGACGCCGAGGACCTCGCGGTGCTGCACCTGCTGAGGCTGGGCGACGTCTCGCTGCTCTTCACCCCCTTCGAACCTTCGTGGGAGGCGGGGCGGCTGTTGGAGGAGGTCTCCGGCGCGGACCGCGTCATCTCCCTGGCCGACGGCTACCACGGCTACGTGGAGACGATGGCGGTGGCCGCCGGTGCGGGCGGCGAGTCGCGCCGACAGTACTTCCCGCCTGAGCTCATCAAGCGCCTCGCCGAGGGCGCACGCCTGGCGGGCGAGACGACCCGGCCGCTGACGCGCTGAGGCGGCGCCTCAGGTGAACGCGGCGAAGTTCGACTTCTTCTTCCGCTTCTTGAACAGCAGCACGGTGCGCCCCAGCGTCTGCGCGACCTGCGCGTTCGCACCCTGGGCCAGCGCCTCGATGCTCTGCGCGCGGCCCTCGCGGTCCTCCTCCGCAATCTTCACCTTGATGAGCTCGTGGTCTTCGAGCGCCTGCTTCGTCGCCGCGATGACGCCCTCGGTGACGCCCTGTGCGCCCACCTGCACCAGCGCGTGGAGGTGGTGACCCAACGCGCGCAGCTCGGCCTTCTGTTTTCCGGTCAATGCCATGGGGCGCTCCTTACTTCATGGCGCGCAGCTCGCGCTGGGCATCGATGTGTTTGGCGTCGAGCTGCACGCACTTCTGGAAGTTCACCTTCGCCACCTTGAGGTCGCCGTTCGCCTTGGCCACGAACCCCAGGAAGTAATAGGCGGCCGCCACGGTGGGGTTCTTCTGGGTGCAGTGGGTCAGGTCCTTCATCACCTCCGGCAACACCGCCTTCTGGTTGCTGGCCGCGAGGAAGCGGGCGTAGCCGCGCCAGGCGTAGAACTCCGGCTCGTCGGGGTTGTCGGCGATGGCGTCGTCCAGCATCTTCAGCGCGTCCGGGTACTTGCGCGCCTTGACCAGAATCATGCCCTTCTGGAAGCGCTCCTCGGCGCGGAAGAGCTTCTCCATGTCGACCTTCGCGCCGGTGCCGCCCGCGGCCAGCTCCGCGAGGTACTCGTCGCGCAGCCCGGCGTCGGACAGCGTGCGGTTCGCCTCGCCCACCAACGCGAAGAGGTCGGCCCTGGCCTGCGCCAGCTCCGGCGGCGCGCCCGGGGGAACCGTGTCGGGGTGGTAGCTCCGCGCGGCCATCAGGTAGGCCTTCTTCACCGCCGCGGTGTCCGCGTTCTGCGGCAAACCCAGCACCTCGAAGTACGTCTGCTTCTTCATCTTCACCAACAGCGCCTGGAGCTCCTTCGCGCCCAGGTCCGCCGGAGCGACGCGCACGCCCGAGCTCTGCGAGGGCGCCGGGGCCACCGCCGAGGGACGCATCACCGGAGGGCCGCCGGGAATCGACGAGGGCCGCGACCCCACCCCCGACGGAGAGGACGCGACGCCGGAGGGCGTCGACATCACCGGCCTGGCCACGCCGCCCGCCTGAGACGGGGCGCTCACCACGGGAGGGCCCCGCACACCGGAGACCTGCGAAGGGGGCGCGATGACCGGCGCAGCGGCCGCGGGGT
>CALNBU010000563.1 GCA_937875615.1 uncultured Archangium sp. | reverse complement strand
GGGTACACCGCGCCGGAGCTGCCCACGGTGATGAAGAGCTGACAGCGTTGCACCGCGCGGTCGATAGCCGACAGATCGAAGGGCATCTCTCCGAACCACACGATGTGCGGCCGCAACCGGGCGCCACAGGTGCACCGAGGCAGCGCCGCGGCGTCGAGGTACAGGGCGGTGTCGGTGAAGGGCGCGGTGGGACAGGTGGGCGCTTCGCAGCGCGTCTTCAGCAGCTCTCCGTGCATGTGCACCACCTGCCGGCTGCCGGCCGCCTCGTGGAGCGGGTCCACGTTCTGGGTGCAGAGGAAGAGGTTGTCCTGGAGGTGCGCCTCGAGGCGGGCCAGCGCCGCGTGGGCGGGGTTGGGCAGGACGGTGAGCGCCTGGGCGCGGCGCTGAGAATAGAAGCGCCACACCAGCGCGGGGTCGCGCCGCCAGCCCTCGGGCGAGGCCACGTCCTCCACCCGGTGGCCGGCCAGGGGGGAGTCCGCGGGCAGGACGAGATGCCCGCGCCGGTGAGCACGAAGACGCGGGCGTCGCGGGTGATGCGGAGCGGCGCCGCGGTCATTCGGGCCGGCGCTTGCGCGGCGGAGCGAAGGCCGAGTTGGCGTCGTTCTGCTCGGCCGCCGCCCGGCGAAAGGCCACCAGCCCGATGGGGACGGCCACCGCGAAGACCGCGATGGTGGCCAGCACCTGGAGCCAGGGGAAGCGGTACTCCTCCGGCACGTCCGTCTCGACGAACTCCTGAGGACCGCCGCGGTTGCGCTTCTTCGCCGCTTCGCGCTCCGCGTCGGAGGGCTCCTGGTAGGCGTTGAGCTTGTGGCTCCGTTCGTTGGCGGCCCAGGCCGGCGAGAAGGCGCCCAACGTCGTCAGCAACAGCAGCGTGTGGAGGAAGCGCATACGGCCGGGGACTCTACCTCAGGCCAGCGTCACCGTCTCGCCGTGGGCGGGGACCGCCACCGGCCAGCCCCGGGCCGCCACGCGCGCGCGCAGGGCCTCGAGCGCCACCGGCTCGCCGTGCACCAGCAGCGTCTGCTTCGGCGGGGCGCGAAAGCCGTCCATCCACTGGAGGATCTCCTTCCAGTCGGCGTGCGCCGAGAAGCCGCTGACCGACAGGATCCTGGCCCGCACGTCGATCACCTCGCCCAGCAGCTTGAGGGTCTTCTCGCCGTTGAGCAGCCGTCGCCCGCGCGTGCCCTCCGACTGGTACCCCACGAAGAGCACCGCGTTCTTTTCATTGGGGAGCCGGTGCTTGAGGTGGTGCAGCACCCGCCCGCCGGTGGCCATGCCGCTGGCGGAGATGATGATGCCGGGCCCGCGGAAGGTGTTGAGCGCCTGCGACTGCTTGCGGCTGTTGATGAAGGTGGTCTTCTCGGTGCGCAGCGGCGCGAAGCCGGCCTCGATGATGGAGCGCGTCTCGAAGTCGTGCTCGTGGGAGTGCGCCATGTAGAGCGGGGTGGCGTCGACGGCCATGGGGGAGTCGACGTACACCGGCAGGGCGGGGATCCGCTGCTCCCGCTCCATCAGCGCCAGGCGGTAGAGCACGTCCTGGGTGCGGCCGATGGCGAAGGCGGGGATGATCAGCACCCCGCCGCGCCTGGCGGTGTCGTTCACCGCGTCGGCGAGGGTCCGGGTGGGGTCGTCGTCGCCGTGCTCGCGGTCGCCGTAGGTGCTCTCGGAGATGACGGTGGTGGCGCTGTGCACCGCCTCCGGGTCTCTCAAGATGGGCGCGTTGTAGCGGCCGAGATCTCCGGTGAAGACCAGCCGCTGTCGCGTCGAGGTGAGCTCGAACACGCAGATGGCGCTGCCGAGGATGTGGCCGGCGCGCGCGAAGGTGAGCTTGATGCCGGGGACGATCTCCCGGGTGCGCTCGTAGCTGAAGCTCTCGAAGAGCCTGAGCGCCGCGAAGGCGTCCTCCTCGGTGTACAGCGGCAGCGCCGGGTGGTGCTTCGAGTAGCGGTACTTGTTGGCGTAGCGCGCCTCCTCTTCCTGGATGCGCGCGGAGTCGGGGAGCATGATGCCGCTCAGGTCGCGCGTGCCGTTGGTGCAGTACACCGGGCCCTTGAAGCCCTGACGAACGAGCCGGGGGAGCCCGCCGGTGTGGTCGATGTGGGCGTGCGTCAGCACCACGGCGTCGAGCGAGGCCGGGTCGATGGGCAGCGGCGCCCAGTTGCGCTCCCGGTTCTGCTTGCGGCCCTGGAACAGCCCGCAGTCGACCAGCACCCGGTGGCCTTCGTGTTCGAGGAGGAAGCGCGAGCCGGTGACGGTCTGCGCGGCGCCGAGGAAGGTGAGGGTGGCCATGGAGAAGACCTTCTCCAGCCCGGCCGCGCCCGTCAATCGACTCAGTCGCGCGAGTCGCTTCTCACGTTTTCGTGGCGGCGCCTGTCTCCCGCACCATGCCCAGCCGCCTCGGCCCCGCTGTCCCGACCACCGCCTCCACCTCGCCCACGCCCCCGGAGGCCGCTCCCGCGACGGTGACGACGCCCCGGATCGCGTCGGTCAGCAGCACCACCTTCGACGCGACGCCGGTGCTGCGGCCCGGGGCGCCCTCGCTGACGGCGGAGGTGGACCCCACCCGCATCACCTGGGCGCGCGTGGAGCGCGGTCAGCTCTTCGTCGACGGCCTCTCGTGGGACGACGTCACGCAGGGCGCGGTGGGCAATTGCTACCTCCTCAGCGCGTTGAGCGCGGTGGCCGCGACCTCGCCGGAGGTGCTCACGGAGCGCATTCGCCACGTAGGAGGTGGCGTGTACGAGGTGCGCTTCTTCGAGAAGACGCGGACCGGCCCCAGGGAGATCGCGGTGCGCGTCGACGGGACGCTCCCCCTGGAGGACGGCGAGCGCGTCTATGGCGGCGCCCGGGAGGCGCGGGAGCTGTGGGTCTCACTGGTCGAGAAGGCCTTCGCCGCGTGGCAGGGCGGCTACGAGGTCATCAACCAGGGCGGCTTCCCCGAAGACACCTTCTACGCGCTGACCGGCAGAAAGTCGGACTACGTGGGCGATCTCCAGCGGGCGCGCGCCTCGCGGGTGTGGTCGCTGATGGAGGCGGCGACGAAGGACGGGCGGCCGATGACCGCCGGCACCTGGCTGCAGGCGGACTTCGAGGCCGACTACGAGGCGGTGGGGCTGGTCGAGGGCCACGCCTATTCCCTGCTGGGCGTGAGCGACGTCGGCGGGGAGCGCACGGTGACGCTGCGCAACCCCTGGGGCACGACGGAGTTCGGCGCCGATGGCCGGGACGACGGAGTCTTCACCATGTCCTTCGACGCGTTCCGCAGGTACTTCGGAGATCTCACCATCGTGCGCGCGGACGCCGCGGCGTGAGCCTGCTCTTCGACCTCCAGCACGAGCTCCGCGCGACGGCCGAGGTGGTGGTGCCGGGAGGCAGGCACCGGCCCGACGCTCCGGTGGTGCTGACCGGCGGCGCCACGGTGCGCGGAGGGCCCGGCGCGGTGCTCGATGGCCGACACCGCGTGCCGCTGCTGGTCATCGACGCGCCCGGCGCGGTGGTGCGCCTCGAGGCCCTCTCGTTCGAGGACGCCGGCGGGCCGGCGGTGCAGGTGGAGCGCGGCACCGTGGAGGTGGTGGGCTGCAGCTTCTCGGGCGGCCGGGCCACGAAGGTCGGCGGCGGCGGTGTGCTGGCGCGCCTGGGCGAGGTGGTGCTGCGCCGCTGCGTCTTCACCGAGAACGTGGGGCGCCAGGGCGGCGCGGTGCTGGCCGACGGCGCCGCGGTGGTGCGCGCGTACGACTCGCTCTTCGCCTTCAATGGCGCCGCGCAGGGCGGGGTCGGCGGGGCGGCGCTGCTGTTCGGCCAGCGACTCCACGTCCTCGCACTCGTGCAGCGCGGGCAGCGCGTGCGCCATGTCCACGGACTTCTCCACCATGGCGGCGTCCGCGCTCGCGAGCAGGTCCACCGTGGCGCGCAGGTCCTTGCGGCGGCGCTCCAGGCACACCACCTGCCGGTCCAGTTG
>CALNBU010000562.1 GCA_937875615.1 uncultured Archangium sp. | reverse complement strand
CCCGGGCGCCCACCACCGCGGCGCTGCCCTTGAGGTCGTGCAGCAGGCGGCGCACCCGTACCTCGTCGGCCTCGGCCAGGGCGTCCTTCAGCTGCGTCAGCTCCGACTGACTCGAGGCCGCGAAGGCATCGACCAGCCGGGGGTCCGGCGCGAGCGTCTCGGCCTCCGCCGGGAGGTGCCGGTCGAGCAGCGTCATCAGCTCGCGCGCGTGGAAGGGCTTGCGCAGCACGCCCTGCGCGCCCGCCGGGAGCGCGGTGCCCGCGTCGGCGGTGAACCACACCACCGGCGCGGTGACGCCGGCGGCGCGCAGCCGGGCGAGGACCTCCGCGCCCTCGAGGTCGGGCAGCCAGACGTCGAGGAGAATCAATTCGTAGTGGTACGCGCCGGCCCGTGCCACCGCCTCACCGCCGGTGCTGGCGGTGTCGACGTCCACCCGCTCCCGCTCCAGCAGGGCGCGCGTCACCTCGCGGCTGACCGCGTGGTCTTCCACCAGCAACACCCGGCCCACCCGCGCGCGCCGGGCCGCCGCGCGCTCCGAGACCTGCGGCGAGCTCGCCACCGGGGCGGCGAAGGTGAGCGAGAAGGTGGCGCCCTTCCCGGGCTCGCTCTCCACGCCCAGCCTGCCGCCGAGCAGCTTCGCCGCGCGCCGGGCGATGGACAGCCCGAGGCCGGAGCCGCCGTAGCGCGCCCGCACCTCCGGGGTCTGCACGAAGGGCTCGAAGAGGTGCTGCTGCGCCTCGAGCGCGATGCCGATGCCGGAGTCCACCACCTGGAACGTCAGCGTCAGCCGCGCCGGCTCCACCTCGGCGGTGCGCAGCCGCAGCACCACCTCGCCGCGCTCCGTGAACTTCACCGCGTTGGAGACCAGGTTCACCAGCACCTGCCGGACGCGCGAGCCGTCGGTGCACACCACGGTGGCCGCGCCCGTCGACTCGCTGCGCAGCGCCACGCCGCGTTGCGCGGCGATGGGCGCGAAGACGCGCACCACGTCGGCCATGACCTCGGAGAGGTCCACCGGCCCCACCGAGGCGTCGACCTGGCCGGTCTCCAGGCGCGAGAACTCGAGGACCTCGTCGAGCACGTCGACCAGCGCGCTGGCGTTGCGCTGCATCGCGCCCAGCAGCTGCGCCACCTCCGCCCCCTGCTCACCGCGCGCCAGCTCCGTGCTGCCGATGATGGCGTGGAGCTGCGTGCGCACCTCGTGGCTCATGCGCGCGACGAAGTCGCTGCGATGCCGCGCCAACGTCGTCTCGCGCTCCGCCTGCCGACGGCTCCGGGCCTCCGCTGCCACGCGCTCGCTCACGTCGCGCAGGGTGAGAATGGTGGCGCTGGCCGCCGCGTGCCGCACCGACGCCTCGCCCACCACCCAGGTGCGGTCGGCGTGACACCACTCGCCCGACGTGGGCGCCAGCCCCGGCACCACCGCGCTCAGGATTTCCCCCGTCAGCTCCGTCGGCGGCCGACCGGCGAGCGCGCCGAAGGCCGGGTTGGCGTCGAGGATGCGCTGCCCCGCATCGAGCACCACCACCGGGTCGCCCAGGCTCTCGAAGATGGCGGTGCGCGCGTGCGGAATCAGCTCCAGGATGTGCCCCCGGCCGATGCTGCGCGCCCAGAACACCGCGGTGACGGCGTAGCCCAGGGTGCTGAGGTCGAGGGACGGGTCGGGCGAGGCCCCCAGGAGAAAGAGCACGTTGGCCGCCCAGGGCAGCAGCATGCCGCCCACCAGCCAGCGGCCCTCCGCCCGGGTGATGGGCCCGCCGGTGAAGGTCTCGGCGACGTAGATGACGAAGGTGCCGCCGATGAGGAGGTAGGTCCACCCGACGAAGAGCCAGAACGCGGGGCCGGCGACCGAGGCCCGCATCGAGAAGCCCTCCCGCGGGGCCAGCTGCGTGGAGAGCTCCACCAGGTGGTGCGCGTCGTTGGTGAGCCACAGCACCAACAGCAGCACCGACGGCGACACCAGCGCCGCCAACCACGCGCGGGACACCCGACCGCCGCGCCAGGTGAGCGCGAAGCGCATGCTGAGCGGGCCGATCAGGCTGAACCCCGCAGCGTAGCGCAGCAACAGGCCCGCGTGCTTCACCGGCAGGGTCGCGCCCAGCAGGTCGACGAGGTGACCCACGCCATCGAGGATGAAGCACAGCAGCACCGCCAGCAGCGCGTCACCGGCCGGGGAGCGCGGCTTCGAGCGCACCCAGACAGCGACCGCCGCGGTGACGGCGGTCGCGAACAGGGCCCAGGGCGCGTATGGGTTGAGCTGCCACATCTGAACTTGACCGCAGCGTCAACGTACCCGATTTCGGGGTGGTATTTCCTCCACGTGTCGGCAAAGGGTCCGCCCATGACCTTGCTTCAGGGTTGGGGCGGCCAACGCCGCGTCGAATGCGATGAGCGACATCCGGAGACGGCGCGCGAGGTCGCGCGGTCGCTCTCCCCGCAGGGCTCGGTGGCGCGGGGCCTGGGCCGCAGCTACGGAGACCAGGCGCTCAACGAAGGCCGCAGGGTCCTCACCTGCACCCGCCTCGACCGCTACCTGGGCTTCGACGAGGCCACCGGCACCCTGCGCTGCGAGGCCGGCGTGTCGCTGGCGCAGCTCATCGCCGACTTCGCCCCCCGCGGCTTCTTTCCCGCCATCACCCCCGGCACCAAGTTCGTCACCGTCGGCGGGTGCATCGCCAACGACGTGCACGGCAAGGCCCACCACGCGCAGGGCACCTTCGCCACCTGCGTGGACGCGCTCCGGCTGCTGGTGGCCGACGGCCGGGTGGTGACGGCCAGCCCGAGCTGTTCTGGGCCACCTTCGGGGGCCTGGGCCTGACCGGCGTCATCCTCGAGGCCACGCTGCGGCTGCGGCGCATCGAGAGCACGTTCTTCCGCCAGCGGTCCCTGGTGGCCCGCGACCTCACCCACATGCTGGAGCTGCTGGCCGAGTACGACTCGCTCTTCCCCTATTCGGTGGCCACGCTCGACTCCACCGCCAGCGGGCGGCGGCTGGGCCAGGGCGTGTTGACGGTGGGCGACCACGCGAAGCGCGACGAGCTGTCTCCGAAGGCCGCCGCCGCGCCGCTGCGGCTGACCGGCGACCTCAGGCTGACCGTGCCCTTCGAGCTGCCGGAGCTCACGCTCAACCCGCTCACCATCCGCGTGGTGAATCAGGTCATCACCCGCATGCTCCGCGGCAAGGGGCCCCTCGAGCACTACGAGGGCTTCTTCTACCCGCTCGACATGATCCACGAGTGGAACCGCGGCTACGGCCGGCGCGGCTTCATCCAGTACCAGTTCGTGATTCCCTTCGAGGGCGGCGAGCGGCTCATCCGCGAGTTGATGGAGACCATGCTGGCGTCGGGGCAGTTGCCGTTCCTCAACATCCTCAAGCGCATGGGCGCGGCCAACCAGGCGCCGCTGAGCTTCCCCATGAGCGGCCTCACCTTCGCCATCGACTTCCCGGTGCGCGAAGGCCTGGTGGAGCTGACCCGCGAGCTCGACGCGCGCGTCGCCGACGCGGGTGGCCGGGTGTACCTGGGCAAGGACTCGTACCTGGAGGCGGCGATGCTCCGGAGGATGTACCCGAGGGTGGACGACTTCGAGCGCGTGAAGGCCAGGTGGGACCCCGACGGCGTCTTCAGCTCGGACCTCGGCCGCCGCCTGCAGCTCTCCCGCTGACCCGCCGCCGCGACGTACCTTGCTCCCCGCCCGACGACCGGGCTATGCGGCCGGCACCCTCACCCGGAGAACACCGTCATGAAATTCGCCGTTCGCCTCTGCGCCCTCTTCGGCGCGTTGATGTTTTCCGCCTGTGGAACCCCTGAGGGGGCCTGCGGCCCCGACAACTGCCAGGGCTGCTGCCAGCAGGGCGAGTGCATCGCCGGGAACGCCATCAACGCCTGCGGCGTGAACGGCACCTCGTGTCAGGTCTGCGGCGTCGGCCACAACTGCGCCCTCGGCCAGTGCATCAGCTCGACCGGCACCGGCGGTGGCACCGCGGGCACCGGCGGCGGCACCGCGGGTACCGGCGGCGGCACTGGCACGGGCGGCGGCGACGCCTCTGGCGGTGGCACCGCGGGCACCGGCGGCGGTGATGCCTCTGGCGGCG
>CALNBU010000561.1 GCA_937875615.1 uncultured Archangium sp. | reverse complement strand
GCTCTTCCGATCTACCGCCGTCTCGCATGCGTCGCTCTTTAGCGCCTAGAGCGGCCGCGAGAACACGCGGAAGGTCTTCATGTGCTTGCCGCCGGCGGTGACCAGCATGCGGTTGACGAGCGCGTCGTCTTCCATGGCCCAGCCCAGCTCGGCGGCCTGGTAGCCCAGCTTGAGCGCGTTGGTGAAGGTCTCGTGCGCCAGCAGCGCGTCGATGCCGCGGCGGCGCCAGCCGTCCTTCACTCCGAAGAGCAGCCCGCGGAGGCGCACGATGCTGCGCGCCTTCCACACCAGCTTCGCCAGGCCGAAGGGGAAGAGGTAGCCGCCGGCCTCCTTCTGGGCGGGGTGCATGTCCGGCACCGTCAGGCAGAAGCCCACCGCCTCGCCCGCCACCTCGGCGATGAGCGACAGCTCCGGCCGCAGGAGGATGAGCGGGCGCAGCCGGTTGGCGACGAGCATGAACTCGTCGTGGCTCAGCGGCGCGAAGCCGAAGCCCGGCTTCATCGAGGCGTTGAGGATGGCGTGCATCTGCCGCACGTCGCCCTCGGGGCGCATGAGGTCGAGCTTCCGCACGCGCACCTCGCCCTGGGCCTTCACGCGCTCGGCCAGGCGCCGCACCTTCTCGGGCAGCCCGCCGATGGCCTCCACCTCATAGGTGTAGAGGTCCTTGAGCCGGGTGAAGCCGTTGGCCTCGAAGAGCACCGCGTACCAGGGCGGGTTGTAGGGCATCAGCATCGAGGGGAAGCGCTCGTGCCCCAGCACCTGGACGCCGGCGTCGTGGTGGAAGGCCAGGTTCACCGGGCCCACGCAGCGCTTGACGCCCTGGCGCCGCAGCCAGGAGAGCGCAGGGTCGAAGAGCGCCGCGGCCAGCCCGGGGTCGTTCTGCGACTCGAAGAGGCCCACGAAGCCGTCGTTGGTGCCGTGAAAGCGGTTGTAGCGGGCGTCGACGACCGCGGCGATGCGGCCCACCACCCGCCCGGCGCGCCGCGCGAGGAACAGCGCCAGCCGGGCCTCCTGAAAGAACGGGTTGCGCTCGGTGTCGAGGAAGTCCTTCCGCTCCACCACGATGGGGGGCACGAAGTTGGGGTCGGCCGCGTAGTGGTCGAGCTGGAAGTGGATGAACTCGTCGCGCCCCCGGGCGCCGGTCACCTCTTCGACCTGGACGTCGGCCGCGCGCACCGCGAGTCGTCCCACCGCGAGGGGGAGCTTGTCTTGAGGTCGGGACACCCGCGCCTTGTATGGAACCGGCGTTTCGCGGTCAAACTGAGCAATTCAATGCTCGAATTGGCGCAACCGGGATTCAAGGGCTTGGCTGACGCGCGTTCGCGGGCCACACAGAGGTTTGCCTGATTCTGAAGCACGAAAGACGGGTTTTCGAGCAATTATATGCTCATTTTTGAATCAGAATGGCGTCACGGTCACGTGTGGAGTTTCTTGTTAAGTATTTAATATAACTGCGTCATTTCTCGATTTCGGCGCTGCGTAGAGGCGGCGCCAGAGGCCTGAAGGGGGGAGATCATTCCTTGACCGTGCGGCACCTCATTCGTATTCCGCACGCCATGTCCACCCGCCAGCCGCAGATCTTCGACTTCCCCAACCTGGTCGCCGCCATCGACGCCGGGCTGGGTCAGACGACGAAGGGCTACACCTTCACCGATCGCGATTCGTCTGGAAATTTCTATAGTTTCGAGAGGTTGCGCGAAGAGGCGATGCGCCGCGCGGCGCACTTCCGCAGCTACGGCCTGAAGAAGGGCGACCGGGTGGCGATGGTGGTGCCGGACGGCGAGGACTTCGTGCCCACCTTCCTGGGCGCGGTCTGGGCCGGCATCGTCCCGGTGCCGCTGTACCCGCCGCTGTCGCTGGGCAAGCTCGACTCCTACGCCGACACCCTGGTGTCCATCCTCACCCGGGCCAAGCCGGCCTACCTGGTCACCAACGAGAAGGTGCAGGCCATCATCTGGGGCGCGCTCTCGCGGGTGCCGGGGGTGAAGGGCGTCATCAGCACCGACGAGCTCAAGCAGCCGGCGCCGGAGGGCATGGACACGGTGTGCGCGGAGGTCTCCGCCGACGACATCTGCTTCCTGCAGTTCACCTCCGGCTCCACCTCGACGCCCAAGGGCGTGGCGGTGACGCACGGGAACCTGCGCGCCAACGCCTGGGCCATCATGCGCGACGGGCTCCAGAGCGACACCGAGGTGGACCACGGCGTGTCGTGGCTCCCACTGTACCACGACATGGGGCTCATCGGCTTCGTCATCAGCCCGCTGTTCCACCGCGTGTCGGTGACGTTCATCCCCACCATGACCTTCGTGCGCAACGCCACCATCTGGCTGCGCACCATCAGCCGGGTGAAGGGCACCATCACCTTCGCGCCCAACTTCGCCTACGCGCTGGCGGTCAAGCGCACCAAGCCCGAGCAGCTCAAGGACCTCGACCTCTCGTCGATGCGCCACTTCGGCTGCGGCGCGGAGCCCATCAACCCCGCTACGCTGCGCGCCTTCGTCGACGCCTTCGCGCCGGCGGGGCTCAAGCCAGAGGCGATGCTGCCCAGCTACGGCATGGCCGAGGCCACCCTGGCCATCAGCTTCGTCGGCGTCGACGAGGCGCTCACCACCGACGTGGTGGACCGCGACGCCTACCAGCAGGACCGCAAGGCGGTGCCGGCCACCGAGAAGACCGCGGCGCGCCAGGAGTTCGTCAATTGCGGGCGCACCTTCCCGAAGCACGAGGTCGCGGCCTTCGACGACGCCGGGAAGCGGCTCGGCGACCGGCACGTGGGCGAGCTCTGGGTGCGCGGGCCGTCGGTGGCCAAGGGCTACTACGAAGACGCCGAGGCCACCTCGCGCACCTTCGGCAACGGGTGGCTCAAGACCGGCGACTTCGGCTACCTGGTGGACGGCAGCGTCTTCATCACCGGCCGCAAGAAGGACATCATCATCATCAACGGCCGCAACTACGACCCGCAGCGGCTGGAGTGGATCTGCGACGAGATTTCGGAGATCCGCAAGGGCTCCACCGTGGCCTTCTCCCGCCCCGGCGTGGGCAGCGAGGAGCTGGTGGTCGCGGTGGAGTCGCGCACCCAGAACAAGGAAGCGCTCGTCGAGCTCATCAAGCAGCGCATCAACGAAGAGATGCAGCTGACGCCCGCGGACGTGGCCATCGCGCCGGTGGGCTCGCTGCCCAAGACCTCCTCGGGGAAGCTCCAGCGCGCGAAGACGCGCCAGCAGTACCTCGACGGCACGCTGGGGCAGGAGGGCAACCGCTCGCCCGGCGACAACGGCGAGAAGCTGGTGGTCGCCCGGCACGTGGCCGCGTCGCTGTTCGGTCGCGCCCAGCACCGCGCGCGCCGGGTGGTGGAGCACACGCTGGAAATCCGCTCGGCGGCCGACGCGGTCGAGAAGCTGAAACTGGCCGGTTCCTACGCGCGCAAGCGCGTGGGCCGGTGGCTGTAACCGTTCAACGAAGCATCACTCAAGGAAGCACACGCACACATGGCTCACGTCAACATCACGCAGCTCTTCGCCCAGGCCGCTCTCGAAGTGAACGGTAAGAAGCTCGAAGGTCTCACCCGGGACACCGTCATCTCCAAGCTGGGCCTCGACTCCGTCGCCATCATGGAGCTCATCAGCTACTTCGAGGAGAAGCTGGAGATCCGGCTCCCCGACGAAGACCTCGCCAACGTGAAGACGCTGGGCGACCTCGCCGGCGTGGTGAAGACCCGGCTGCCCGCCGGCTCCGACGTGACCTTCTGATTTTCAGTCTTCCTGCTCCTTCGCCGCCTGGCGGAGGAGCGGACGTGAGCGGTGGGTGGCGGTCTTTTCTGCAGCAGACGGGAGCGAGATGCCGAACAGCAAGCACGAGCACCATGAAGCCATCGCCGTGGTCGGCATGGCGTGCCGCTTTCCGCACGCGAAGGACCTTCCGTCGCTGTGGCGTCTCGTCTCCACCGGCGAGGTGACGTTCGAGGACATCCCCGACACCCGCTGGAAGCACTCCGCCTTCTTCGAGCCCCAGGACATGCGCGCGGTCGACAAGACCTACGTGCGCAAGGGCGCCTTCGTCGACGGCGTCGAAGACTTCGCGGCGCTCCACTACGGGCTGGCGCCGCGGCGCGTGCAGGTGATGGACCCGCAGCAGCGGCTGGTCATCGAGGCCACCCGGCAGGCGCTCCAGGATGCGGGCTACGACCGCCGCGCGTTCGACCGGCACGGCACCGGCGTCTTCGTCGGCGCGTCGGTGTCTGAATACAAGGACCTGATGACCGCGCGCCACCGCGCGCAGCAGACCATCAACGGCGAGTTCGGCGACGCGCTGTCGGCGGCAGAGGCCGAGGCGCTCAAGGTGGGCGTGGCCGACGTGGCGCCGGCGCGGGCCTTCACCATCGCCGGCTCGCTGCTGAACATGATCGCCGCCTCGGTGGCGCAGACCTTCGACCTGAACGGCCCGGCGCTGAGCATCGACGCCGCGTGCTCGTCGGCGCTGGTGGCCATCCACGAGGCGGTCATCAACCTCCGCGCGCGCCAGTGCAACGTGGCCCTGGCCGGCGGGGTGTACCTGAACCTCAACCCCGACAACCTCATCGGCTTCTCGCGCATCGGCGCCATCTCGCCCTCGGGCGTGTGCCGCCCCTTCGACGAGCGCGCCGACGGCTTCGTGATGGGCGAGGGCGTGGGCATGGTGGTGCTCAAGCGCCTCGACGACGCGCAGCGCGACGGCGACCGCATCTACGCGGTGCTCAAGGGCAGCGGCTGCAACAACGACGGCCGGGGCGAGGGCCCGATGACGCCGCGGCCGGAGGGTCAGCGCGACGCCATGTGGCGCGCGCACGCCGACGTGGACTTCCCGGTGGAGTCGATTTCGTACGTCGAGACGCACGGCACCGCCACCACCGTGGGCGACGCGGTGGAGGTGGGCGCGCTCAAGCACTTCTTCAACGAGCGCGCCGGGAAGTCGCTCGAGGCGCCCTTCTGCAACCTGGGCAGCATCAAGGCCAACGTCGGGCACACCATGTCGGCGGCGGGCGCGGCGGGCTTCATCAAGACCTGCCTCATGCTGCACCACGGCGTCATCCCTCCGCAGCCGTCGGCCGAGCAGCTCAACCCGAAGCTCGAGCTGGAGCGCTCGCCCTTCCGCGTGGCGCAGCAGGCCACGAAGTGGGACGTGCCGCTGCGCCGCGCCGCGGTGTCCTCCTTCGGCTTCGGCGGCACCAACGCCCACGTCCTGCTGGAGCAGGCGCCGGTGTCCGAGGCGCGCGAGGAGACGGCGCCGGTGCTGGTGCTGGTGTCGGCGCCCACCGCCGCGCTGCTGCAGCAGCACGCGCAGGAGCTCGCCGCGCAGGTCTCGCGGCACCACCTCGCGCCCGCAGACGTGGCGCGCACCCTGGCCTCCCGCCAGGCCTTCGACGCGCGCGTGGCCTTCCTCGCCGCGACGCGCGAGGAGCTGCTGGAGAAGCTGACGAAGGTGGCGACGGGCGCGCTCTCGCCCACCACGCCGGTGCCGGCGGAGCAGCGCCGCCTGGGCTTCCTCTTCGCCGGGCAGGGCGCGCAGAAGGTGGGCCTGCTCTCGGACCTCGTCGCGCGCTTCCCCGCGCTGCGCAGCAAGCTGGAGCAGTACGACGCGGCGGTGCAGGCCTCGGCGGGCTTCTCGTTGCTGGGCGCGCTGTACCCGCCCGAGGGCGTCGGCGCGGAGGCGGCGCAGGCGTACCTCACCCAGACGCACGTGTGCCAGCCGGCCATGGCCGCGCTGGGCCTGGCGATGGCGGAGCTGCTGCGGGAGTGCAACGTGCTGCCCGACGTGACGCTGGGGCACTCGCTGGGTGAGTTCGCCGCCGCCGCCAGCGCGGGCATGTTGCCGGCCGTCGACGCGGTGAAGCTGGTGGCCGCCCGCGGCGCGCTGATGAAGGAGCTGGGCCTCGCGGACCCCGGCGCGATGTTGGCGGTGATGGCGGCGCGCGAGGCGGTGGAGGCCACGCTGGCGCAGTTCCCCGGCGTGGTGGTGGCCAACCACAACCACCCCACCCAGACGGTGCTGTCGGGGCCGACGGCGGGCATCGAGGCCGCGCAGCGGCAGCTGCCCGCGCAGGGCTTCAAGGTCTCGCGCCTCGACGTCAGCCACGCCTTCCACTCGCCGCTGATGGCGGGCATCGACGAGAAGATGGCGCGCTTCGTGGCCGCGCAGCCGCTCTCGGCGCCGACCGCGTCGGTGGTCTCCTGCATCTCCGGTCAGGCCTACACCTCGACCACCGAGGCGAAGGACATCTGGGTGCGCCACGCCCCCGCGCCCGTCGACTTCGTGCGCGCGCTCGAGACGATGGTGGCCTCGGGCGTCTCCCACTTCCTGCAGGTGGGCGCCGGCGGCGCGCTGTTGTCGTTCGCCCGCGGCGTGGCGCCCGCGGCCTCGTTGCACGCGTTGGCGCCCAGCGATGGCCAGGACGCCGGCGTGCAGCTGCTCCAGGCGCTGGGCGCGCTGTGGGCGCGCGGCGTGCCCGTCGACGCCCGCCCGCTGCTGCCGG
>CALNBU010000560.1 GCA_937875615.1 uncultured Archangium sp. | reverse complement strand
GGTGCCCTGGTTCTTCACGATGATGGTCTCGTCGCTCATCGCCGGCACGTAGGCGCCGCCCGCAGTGCAGCTCCCCATCACCACCGCGATCTGCGGGATGCCCTCCGCCGAGAGGTTGGCCTGGTTGAAGAAGATGCGCCCGAAGTGCTCCTTGTCGGGGAACACCTCGTCCTGGTTCGGCAGGTTCGCCCCGCCGGAGTCGACCAGGTAGATGCACGGCAGGCGGTTCTCCTTCGCGATCTCCTGGGCCCGCAGGTGCTTCTTCACCGTCACCGGGTAGTACGTGCCGCCCTTCACCGTGGCGTCGTTGCAGACGATGACGCACTCGCGCCCGGCCACGCGGCCGATGCCGGTGATGATGCCCGCGCCGGGCGCGGCGTCGTCGTACATCCCGAAGGCCGCGAGCTGGCTGAACTCGAGGAAGGGCGTGCCCGGGTCCAGCAGCTGGTTGACCCGCTCGCGGGGGAGGAGCTTGCCGCGGCCGAGGTGCTTCTTCCTCGCCTCCGCGCCGCCACCTTCGGCGACCCTGGCCACCTTCGCCTTGAGGTCCTCCACCAGCGCGGCCATGGCCTCCGAGTTGGCCTGGAAGTCCTCGCTGCGCACCTTCAACTGACTTGACAGAATCGCCATACGCGCGCCGCCTCTTAGCTTGAAACCGCCGTCCGCTGGCCGCACTTCGTGGGCTGGCAACTCAGTGCAGCACCAGCGCGCTGACCAGGCTCGCCGCCGTCATCGCCACCGCCAGCCCGCCCACCCACCGGCGGGGCCCACCAGAAACCAGGCCCCCAGCGACAGCACCAGCGCGGCGGTCGACGCCAGCGGCGCCTCCAACCATGGCGACAGCGACAGGCTGTGAGCCAACCCGCCGGCGGCCAGCGCCAGCAAGGGCGCGGCCAACAGCAGCGGGCGGAGGCTGCGCGGCGGGCGATGACTCCACGCGAGGGCCAGCAGCACCGGGGGCACCAGCAACGTCGCGGCGGCGTTGCCGACGTCGACGAGCAGGCCCGACACCAGGCAGCACACCGCGGCGGCCACGCTGGCGCTGGAGCGGAGGAAGGAGGGCCGACCGAAGCGCCAGAGCAGCCCCGCCACCACCACCATCGCCGGCGCCAGCGCCGACTGCGCGCCACTCGGCGCCGCGCACCTCCCGGAAGGGCGCGAAGGACACCATCACCAGCGAGAGCACCGTCAGCCCCGCGGCCCCCAGCCAGCTCACCACCCGACCGGAGGTGCCCGACAACGCCGCCACCCCGGCGGAGTCGACGGCGCTGAAGGCCGGCCCGACGTCGCGCGCCCGCGACCAGCGGCGCGTCAGCAACCAGCCGAGGCCCACCCCACACAGCGCCGCCGCGGGCACCAGCGGCGCCCTCCACGCGACGCGCAGCACCGCCAGCACCACGCCCACCGCCAGCAGC
>CALNBU010000559.1 GCA_937875615.1 uncultured Archangium sp. | reverse complement strand
TCATGAACCTCACCCGCGAGCGCATCCGCCAGGTCGAGACCCGCGGCCTCGAGAAGGTCCGCACCGCCACCGAGGCGGAGCCGAAGCGCCCACGCTGAAAATTTTCCGTCAGCGGCGAACTCTCGGCGGGCAGGCATTTCTTGTTCCCTCCCGATGCTTCTTTGCTACTCGCCTGAGTCGTGCTCGCGCTGCTTTCGGTCTCTGACAAACGTGGGCTGGTGCCGTTCGCGCACGGCCTGGTCCGCTGTGGTTTCACCATCCTCTCGACCGGCGGAACGCTGGAGGCGCTGAAGAGCGCCGGCGTCCCGGCGCGCAAGGTGTCCGCGCACACCGGCAGCCCGGAGATCCTCGGCGGCCGCGTCAAGACGCTCCACCAGAATCCACGGCGGAATCCTCGGTCGCCCGGGGCTCGAGAGCGACGCCCGCGAGATGGCGGAGCACGGCATCGAGGCCATCTCGCTGGTGGCGGTGAACCTCTACCCCTTCCGGGAGACGGTGGCGCGCGGCGCGCCCCGAGACGAGACCATCGAGCAGATCGACATCGGCGGGCCGGCCATGGTGCGCGCCGCCGCGAAGAACGCCGCGCACGTCACGGTGGTGGTCGACCCCGCGGACTACGACACCGTGTTGGCGGAGCTCGAGGCCCAGCGGATGGTGCGCGAGCCGTTGCGCCGCGCGCTCCAGGCCCGCGCGTTCGCCCACACCGCGGCCTACGACGCGGCCATCGCCCAGTGGCTCTCCGAGCAGGCGGCCGAGCCCTTTCCGCAGGAGCTCGCGCTGCCCTTCGTGAAGGCGCAGGGGCTCCGCTACGGAGAGAACCCGCACCAGCGGGCGGCCTTCTACCGGGAGCACCGGGCGCCAGCGGAGCCGACGGTGGCCTTCGCCCAGGTGCTGCAGGGCAAGGAGCTCTCGTACAACAACCTGCTCGACCTCGACGCCGCGCTGGCGCTGGTGCTGGAGTTCCCCCAGACGCCGGCGGCGGTGGTCATCAAGCACAACACGCCGTGCGGCGTGGCCACCGACGCGGTGCTGGAGCGGGCCTGGCGCCGCGCCCGCGCCGTCGACGAGACCTCGGCCTTCGGGGGCATCGTGGCGCTCAATCGCGAGGTCGACGCGGCCACGGCCGGGGCGCTCGCGGAGACCTTCCTCGAGGCGGTCATCGCGCCGGGCTACAGCGAGGCGGCGCTGGCGGTGTTGGCGGCGAAGAAGAACCTGCGGCTGCTGGCGGCGGGGCCGGCGCTCGCCTCGCCGACCGCCACGCCCCGCCCGCAGCTCGACGCGCG
>CALNBU010000558.1 GCA_937875615.1 uncultured Archangium sp. | reverse complement strand
GCTGCCCGCCGCACACCTCGGGGAGAAAAGGGGAGCGGCCGGGCGCGTCGTCATCGCAGTCGGCGCCGTGGTCGGTGTCGGCCACCGCGCCGTCACCGTCGAGGTCTGGCGCGTCGCTCAGGTCGAGGTGCAGCTCGCCGGGGCGGGCGAAGGTGGCCTCCGCGGCGACCCGCCCGTTGGGGAGGCCGCCGGGCTGCGCGCAGGGCTCACCTGTCCGGGCGCGCGCCTGCACCGAGACGCGGACCCGCTCCGGCCAGGCCTCACGGCCGATGGCCACCACGTAGCGGGCGCGGTCTTCCCGCGGAATGGAGACGGCGCCGAGGCGCTCGCCCTCCAGTCGCTCGACGACGACGTCGAAGCAGTCATCTTCGGTGCGCGCCTCGACGATGTCGAAGGTGAGACGGAGCGCCTCGTCGCGCTGGCACGCCAGGAAGCCCACCGCCGCGAGGACCAGAGCGGAGCGCATTCAGCCTCGCGTGCCGTTGAAGAAGAACTGGTAGTTGTTCTCGAGGCCGCCATCGACGTTGATGACGGTGCCGTTGACGTAGCGCGCGCCCGGCAGGCACACCCACTCGATGGCCTCGGCGATGTCGTCTGCGCTGGCGATGTGGCCGCTGGGCACCATGGCCCCGAGCTGCTGCTCCAGCCGCTTCCAGTTCTCTTCGCCGACGTAGAAACGCGAGCTCTCGGTGTCGATGTAGCCGGGGTTCACCGCGTTGACGCGGATGCCGTCGGCCGCCAGCTCCGCCGAGAGGTAGCGCACCAGGATCTCCATCGCGCCCTTCATCGCGCCCAGCAACCCGTGGAAGGGCAGGGGAATGCGGGCGTCCATGCCCGAGACCATCACGATGCGGCCGCCGCGGCCGGTCATGAGCGGCTGCGCCTGCTGCACCGCGTACAGGAAGCTCTTCACCGTGACGTTGAAGGTCTTGTCCATCTGGTGGAGCCGGGTGTCCATCAGCGGCGCGAACTTCGTCGAGGCGGCGTTGGCCACCAGCACGTCGAGGTGGCCGAACTGCGCCTTCACCTGCTCGAAGACGGGGCCGAGCGACTCGGGCTCGAGCTGGTCCGCCACGGCGGTGAGGCACCGGCGGCCCAACGCCGTAATCTCCGCCTCGAGCGACCTGGCCGCCGCTTCGTCGCGGCGGTAGGTCGAGACGATGTCGTACCCCTGCCGGGCCAACCGCACGCTCAGCGCGCGGCCCACGCCGCGGCTCCCCCCGGTGATGAGTGCCACTGTCATGAAGGCCTGTGAGTTAGCAGAAGTGTGGGAGACTCGCGCCATGTCGGCCATCGACTGGAACGCCCTGTTTACAGCCGCGGAAGCGGCGCGTCAGAAGGCGCACGCGCCCTATTCCCGCTTTCAGGTTGGCGCTGCGCTGCTGCACGAAGACGGACAGGTCAGCGTGGGCTGCAACGTAGAGAACGCGAGCTATGGCCTGACGGTGTGCGCCGAGCGCAACGCCATCGGGGCGCTGGCGCTGGCTGGCGGCCGCCTGCGCGCGGTGGCCATCGTGGTCGACTCCCGCGAGCCCACGCCGCCGTGTGGCGCCTGCCGGCAGGTGCTGGCCGAGTTCGGAAGTCCCTCGCTGCCCGTGTCGTCCCGCACCACAGAAGGGCTCCGCGCCGACTGGACCCTGGGCGAGCTGCTCCCCTTCGCCTTCACCAAGGCCTTCTTCTGATTGTTCCAGGTTTGGAACGAACTGTGCTGAGCGTTCCAGTTGTCGCTGCGCGGCGCATGGACATCATCTCTCCATGAAAACCATCAGGAGAGCAGCAGAGCGGGGCGGCGCGAACCACGGGTGGCTCGACACGAAGCATACCTTCTCGTTCGCCGAGTACTACGACGAGCGGCACATGGGCTTCCGCGCCCTGCGGGTCATCAACGAAGACCGGGTGAAGCCGGGGCGCGGCTTCGGCCGTCACGGGCACCGCGACATGGAGATCATCTCCTGGGTGTTGGAGGGCGCGCTCGAGCACCGCGACAGCATCGGCGAAGGGGGCGTGCTGCGGCCGGGCGACGCGCAGCGCATGAGCGCGGGCACCGGCGTACAGCACTCGGAGTTCAACGGCTCACAGACCGAGCCCGTGCACTTCCTGCAGATCTGGCTGCTCCCCGACCAGGAGGGCGTGACGCCGTCCTATGAGCAGAAGCACTTCGACCTCACCGGCGCGCTGACGCTCATCGCCTCGCCCGACGGCGCCGGCGGGAGCCTGCGCCTGAACGCCGACGCGCGGCTGTTCGCGGCGCGGCCGGAGCCCGGTCAGCCCGTGACCTACACCTTCGCACCCGGCCGCTTCGGCTACGTACAGGTGGCGCGCGGAGAGGTGACGGTCGACGGGGCGCGGCTGGCGGCGGGAGACGGCCTGCAGCTGGCCGAGGTGGGCGACCTCACCATCGAAGGCGGCGAGGGGAGCGAAGTGCTGGTCTTCGACCTCGCGTAGCGTTACCTCCTGAGCCGGTCACGATGTCTGCCGAAGCGACGCCATCCTGGGTTCTCATCTCGGTGCTGTTCAGCACCTTCCCGCTCGACGAGGGGTTGGCGCTGGCGCTGCATCAGGTGGCCTTCGACCTCCACGCCAGCGGCGACGCGGTGGGGGCCATCGACCACGGGCTGGCGCACGGTCAGGTGAAGAACACCCGGCGGGCCGCGGCGGTGGGCACCATCACCGGGCCGGTGTTCGAGGCCGAGCTCGAGACGGAGCGCGGGAAGGCGCGGGTCCACTTCATTCTCACCCGGCAGGGGCTGGAGCTCCTGCAGGCGAGGGCCGGGGCGCCCGCGGTGCCCCAGTACCTCAATTGATCAGGAAGGCGAAATGACGAAGCTCGACGTGCTGTTGCTCGAAGGAATCCACCCCGTCGCCGAGGAGGCGCTCCAGGCTGCGGGGCACCGCGTGAAGAAGGTGTCTGGCGCGCTCAAGGAAGACGAGCTCATCGCGCAGCTCGAGGGCGTGCACCTGCTGGGCATCAGGTCGAAGACCAACGTCACCCAGCGGGTGCTGGAGTCGGCGGCCGCGAAGGACCTGCTGGCCATCGGCGCGTTCTGCATCGGCACCAACCAGGTCGCGTTGGAGGCGGCGATGCGGCGCGGGGTCGCGGTGTTCAACGCGCCGTTCAGCAACACCCGCAGCGTGGCGGAGCTGGTCATCGCGGAGATCGTCATGCTCTCGCGGGAGCTGGGCGACCGCGACATCGAGATGCATCGGGGCGTGTGGCGGAAGACCGCCTCGGGGAGCCGCGAGGTGCGCGGCAAGACCCTGGGCGTGGTGGGCTATGGCCACATCGGCACGCAGGTGGGCATCCTCGCCGAGTTCTTCGGGATGCGGGTGCTGTTCTACGACGTGGCGGCGCGCCTGCCGCTGGGCAACACCCAGCTGTGCTCCACGCTGGACGCCGTGCTGGAGCAGTCGGACTTCGTCACCTTCCACGTCCCGGAGACGCCGCAGACCCGGTTGATGGTGGGCCCGGAGCAGCTGGCGAAGATGAAGAAGGGCGCCTGTCTCATCAACGCCAGTCGCGGCACCGTGGTGGACGTCGACGCGCTGGCCGAGGCGGTGCGCAGCGGGCACCTCCATGGCGCGGCGGTCGACGTGTACCCCGCGGAGCCCGAGTCGTCCGACGCGCGCGACTTCAAGACGCCCCTGCAGGGGCTGCACAACGTCATCCTCACGCCGCACATCGGCGGCTCCACGTTGGAGGCGCAGGAGAACATCGGCCGCGAGGTGTCGAGCAGCCTGGTGCGCTACGCCGCCACCGGCGCCACCGGGGCCTCGGTCAACTTCCCGCACGTGGAGCTGGGCAGCACCGGGGGCGCCTGGCGGCTCACCCACGTGCACCAGAACGTGCCGGGCGTGCTGCGCGACGTGAACCGGGTCATCAGCGACGCCGGCGCCAACATCCACGCGCAGCTGCTGTCGACGAACGCCGACATCGGCTACCTCATCATCGACGTCGACTCCCAGGTGGCGGAGCAGGTGGTGGCGGGGCTGCGCGCGCTGCCCACCACCATCATCGCCCGCGCCGTCTGAGGCGCCTCACTCGCCGAAGGCGTCGTCGATGGAGTTCCCCGACGACTTCTTCGCGGGGGCGGGCGCCGCGGCGCCGTCCAGCTTCGTCAGTTCTTGTTTGGCCTGAGCGTTCTTCGGGTCGTGCTTGAGCGCGGCCTCGAAGGAGGTGCGGGCCTTGGCGGCGTCGCCGTTCTTGAGGTGCTGCTGACCGACCAGCACGTACAGCCTGGTCAACCGTCCACGAATCTCTCCGCCGTACTTGCCCCAGCCGCTCGACAGCTCCTCGTCGAGCTTCAGCGCGCGCTGGAAGTTGGAGATGGCGGCGACGCCGTTGTTCGAGAGCATCGCGTCGTTGGCGGCGTCGTAGGCGGCGAGGAAGCGCGAGAGCTTGTCGCTCAGCTCTTTGTCGCCGGCCTTCTTGGCGAGGTCGAGCGACGACTCCGCGTTGCCCTTCTCGTAGGGCGCTAGGATGGAGGCCCGCCCGGAGACGGCGGCCCTGGGCGCGGCGGGCTCGTCTTCTTCGCGGCGGG